>JABSSF010000050.1 GCA_013214485.1 Rickettsiaceae bacterium
TGAATATTATTGGATATTTCATTTTTTCATTGAAAATCCCATATTTATATTCATTTTTCAAGTGAAATTACTATAAAATGGCACTCACTAGTAAAAAATGACCTAAAAATACTCACTTATGGCAAATAAGCTCCGCTTTTTAGAACATTTTTCACGTCGCCATTCCCTATTTTATACTAGAATCCCCTAAATTTCTTATTCGCTGGTTCGCATTAATAATCTTTTCTTTGATGATCTTAGCTATTTTATCTACTTCACGAAGGGGAGTGTATTCATAAGCCTCTAAGTGATCAGTAGTAGTTTCTAAACGCTTTACAGTTTCATTTTCTACTAATTGTTTTATAAAGAATTTATGTTTTCTTAAATTAAAATTTTCTGGACAAAAAACATAAATGGGGTTTCCAGTGGAAGCTGCTTCACTACACATAGAAATTGAATCTGTAGTAGTTATAATATACTTAGCCATAGCTATAATACCAGGATAAGGGTTTACCATATTTTGTACATCTTTATCATCACTGGGATCATAAATTATATGTGGAGCTTTTAAATTATCTTTAAATAATTCTTTAATTTTAATAGGTGTTCTTCTGCTAAAAGTTATAAATAAAGGTAACGGTTGATTTTGTTGAATTTTGGTAATTATTTCTAATAATAACTTACCATTATCAAGAGTAAATTCATATTTTTTACTAGAACCACCAATAACTACAGCGATAAATTCTTTAAGTTTAGGATGTTGTTTACTAAAATCCTGCTTAATCGTTGTAAGCTCACTGGCAATATTGGTAAGCGCCCCTGTAATTCTTACTATATTAGGCAAAATTTGATTAAATTTATCATGCTGTGGTAAAACTATTAAAGCAAACTCATCTGAGTTAATTAAGGGCTTCATAATTTGAATAATCTTAGTTTTAAATTTTGATTTATGTCTTAAATAAGTAGCAAACGCAGCAGGTCTTCTACCCGAAGAAATAACCATGTCTGGCATTTCTTTAGCACAAATCATATCTAAACATGATTTCTTAACATGTAATGGCCAAAGTGATAATAATTGATTCGGTAATTTAGCAAAATTATTATATTGTAATTTTTGACATTCATATGGTAAATTCAAAGCCTTAGCTAAAGCTATAGCCTGATTAGCATTACCAGTAGCATCATCTACTAAAACCCAAATTTTAGCTGTTTTCTTATTAGATTTGTTCACTTTTATCTCTTTTAATAAAGATGTTAAACACTCCCAAATTTATTTTTATCATTTTATAAGCTATTTTCAAGAAAAAAGCCACAGTAAAAACATATATTCAAAGCGAAGAAAAATCTTGTTTTAGGCTAATTAGTAAAATTATCAGCGTAGCTTTTTTTAATAATCTTTTTAAATTTCGGCTGAATAATTTCTATTACATAACCTTGAGACTCAGCAAATTTTACTGCAGCCTCTTTAGAAGGGAATGACATTTTTACTTCATTTAGCATATCACTAGAAGATGTCCGTCCCATGACACCTTCTAGAAAAACTCCATCAGTCTTTTTAATAAATTCAAGTACCCAACTATCTTTCCCACCAGCTGATTGCATAACAGAACTTGTTGGCTTGTAAATTCTTGCTTTCATTGATGATAATCACTTCTTCCTAAATTAGCTATAATTAATAATTGTACCTAAATCTTTAGAAAAAATCTATTAAAAACTAACTTCATTGCTTTAGTTATATTTATTCTATATATGTAATTTGGTTATCATTATATGCAACTCCTACATAATCAGTTCCTTCTTCATCATCATTACCACAAGTATGATTTTGAAGTTCTAATACTGGTAAAATATGATATAGACCATATAAATTGTTATGATAACTGGTAACGCCACAATTATCTTCTCCTGGAACATATAAAAATTCGACAATTAAATTCAGGGCATAATCATTACTGACAATTTTATTAAAATATTTAGTGTTATTAAACCATTTAGCAAGCGTATCTAATATTTGAGGTTTTACATATTCCTTTTCCCTACTAATCATAAAGTCTTTAATCTGTGGATTACATTCAACAAGATTACCACCAAAATAAACATCTGTATTTTTTAATTTCGTTGTTAGCATTTTGATAATGCACTTTTCTAATGGGATATCATTATAATTTATACCACTACCATTGACTATAATGTTAGAAAAAATCAACTTTTCTAAATGTTCAGTTGGTATATGACGTATAAGATTTTTCATTGTCTTAATATCTGAAAAACTTAGATTTTTAAATTCCAAAGATTCTATCTCTTGGTTATAAAGAGATTGTAATAATGATATAAATTGCGGGTCAAAATATGACCCCATACTTGCTCCATCAAACTTAAGCTCTTTTAACTGTGAAAATTGTTGCATTAAATTTTCAAAACCATCCAAATTATCATCATCACCAATATCAATATTTTGCAATGTTAAGCTTTTTAAAGAATCAGAACATAATTTAAGTATTTTTAAGAAATAATTGCATTCCGAGTTTGGTATGTCGTAAGTCGCAGGGGCTAAATTGATATCTTTAAAAACTATCTCTGAAAACTCATGTTTATTATGTAGTACTTCTTTGAAGAAGGCATAATTATTAATAATATGATTTAGGTCTAATCCAAATATCGCTTTTTTACCTAAGGAAAGATTTATTTCTACAATCGAACTTATATTACCAAAACCTGGAACATGATTCATTTCTACATTATGAAAATCGTTATAAGCTCTAATTACACCTACATCCTTTATTGCTGTATGGCTTGGATGAGAAATTTTAAAGGTTACCTCTTTATTAGGAGAACTACAAAAAGTTCTAAAATCATTTATATATTCTGAGTTAGGCTCTTTATAAAAAAGTTCGTTTGATGATCCAGAAACATCAATATAGCTTAAATTCTCCAGGGATAATGAGACAATATCAAGCACCGATAATCCACAGTCAAGTGTTACATATTTTATTTGTGGATTATCCTTTATTACATTTTCTAATGTTTTCAAGTTTAACTTTGGTTTTGTAATGGTTTGAGTAGGTGGCATATCATTATATATACCTGAAACATAATCACCCAATAGGATATTTTTTATAACTATACCATTTATGTTCTTATTAGACTTAATAGGATCAAAAGCATCTAAAATGCATATATTAGGATTTTTATGCCCATCAATGACTAGATGATGTTTTTTTGTTGACTGACTGTTAGAATAATCTGGTTTTAGTGGTTTATTATTAAAATTTACTTGTTGTGATAATTGTTGTCTTATTTTTGACATTTCTTCCTCCAAAAATTAATGTTATTATAAAAAATATTTTATAAAAATTAAGCCTACAATCTCACTTTTTATTTGTAAAGAGCTTTTTAATATTGTTATGTTAACGACTTTAAAACTTTTTAACAGAAATTTTTAAAATATTTGCCAGATAAATTTTTTTCAGTTAAGCTGGGAATTTAGTACAAATTAATAATTTTCTGGAAGAAATAATATATGCTAGCTACTCTCAAAATGCCGAAAATACTTACTTGTTATAAACATTTTCAAATATTTGTTTTAGGTATGTATAGCGGGATGCCACTTGCAGTAATTTATGTTAGCTTGGCTGCTTGGCTTAAAGATTTTAATGTAGATTTAGCTATAATTACTAGCTTTGCTATATCACGTTCATTTTATTCGTTAAAAGTATTATGGGCTCCAATAATTGACCACATAAAAATACCTGTACTTGGAAAAATAGGACATCGTAAAAGTTGGATGATTTTATGTAGTGCCAGTATTGCTATAATAACCTTTTTAATGAGTAATGCTACACCAGATATTGAGATTTCCTATGTATTTACCTTAGCCATAATTCTTGGTATTGCATCTAGTACATTTGATATAGTTTTTGATGCTTTTCGTATTGAAATGATAAACGATAATGAGCAAGCGATTGCTTCTGCAAACGTAATTTCTGGTTATCGTATAGGAATTCTAATAGCTGGGGCTGGAGCATTGTATGTTGCTGATATTTATGGCTGGGATAAAGCATTTTTAATGTTAACTTTATTACATGCTATTTGTATTATTTTTATTTTGACTACCAATGAACCTGACATAAAAAGACAAAAAGTAGATGGAATATCCATTGAAGGGTGGGATATCATGATAATTAAGCCTTTCAAAGATTTCCTTTCTAGAGATTATGCGCTTATTATACTTGCAGCAATTATTTTTTACAAATTAGGTGATGCTTATCTTGGGGTAGTAGCTACTCCATTTTATTTAGAACTTGGATTTACTAAATCACAAATAGCTGCGATTACTAAAGTATTCGGATTAATAGCAACTCTTGCTGGTTGTTATTTAGGTGGTTATGTGATGTATAAATTTGGTAGCGTGAGAGGAATGATTATCTGCGGTATTGCCCAAAGCGTAACCAATGTTTCCTTTATCTGGTTAAATCATATGGGATCAGATCCTGTAGCACTTGCTGTAGCTATTGCAATTGAAAATGTTGCAGGCGGTATGGGAACTACGGCTTTAGTTGGTTATTTAAGTAATTTATGTAATAAACAATATTCTGCAACACAATATGCTTTATTAAGTAGTGCTTCAGGTCTTGCTAGTCATATTTTAGTTATTTCAGGCGGTAGTTTAGTAAATGTTATGGGTTGGGATTTATATTTCCTAATGACCGTATTTTTAGCATTACCTGGGATCTTACTGTTGTTGTATTTAGATAAAAAAATAAACAAAACTGAAACATTAGAAAAAAAAACTGATCCCAACGCTACTAAATCTGAATTTCCGAGCTTGGGATAAGGTGCAGTTCTTTTAGGGCTTATAACCGTCATCGTGAATCACCTATGGTGTAGTGGTGATGACGACCTGGAAACCTTAAAAGAACTGGGATTAGTCATTGCGAGAGTACTTGTACTCGTGGCAATCCAGAGAAAAAATGTAGTATGCAATATAATCAAATCTGGATCGTCACGTCACCACAGGTGACTCACGATGACGGGTTGTGGAGATCGTCACATCACCATCAGTGACTTTTGATGGCGAGTTTTCTACTTGATTTTCTCATAGTATCCATTATCGCTAATTTTGTGAATTGTACTTTCTAACGTACGTTTATACATACGAGACTTTTCGTTAAATTTGGAATAGTATTCCAATATGAACGAAAAAAATGTCTATTTATTTTTTATTGGTAATATTATTACTTAAGACCAATTACATTAGTCATCTTAGCATTATCTAAAATGATTTTACTAACATCACTACGACTAAAATTTAAATTTTCTAATATAACATCACTTAGATTAGTTTCTATAAATTTTGCTTCAGTAACTATAGAATTAACAATTTTTGATCCAGTAAGATTAGAGTTCGTAAAATCAACATTACTAAAATCAACATTATCGAAATTACAATTATTGCAAACTACATCTTTAAAATTAACCCCTGTAAATATTGTATTATTGAAATTAATTTTCTGGAATTTTTGTTTAGATAAATCAAGATACGCAAGATTCATTGTCGATAGGTTTTTGACTTTTAGTATTTCATCAATTGACTTTAATGAATCAGTTTCTTTAGCACGCTCAAGTCCAGAATTATTTATTAATATATTCCGCGATAATGGTGAATTGATGAAAGCTAATGCTACAGCATTAACATCCCTGATTTGAGAGTTAATAACTGGAGATCTATTTATTCTTACATTACCAAAGTTACAGTTAATAATTGCTATCTGATCTAATTTACTAAGAGAAATATTGCTTCTATTAATATTGCATTTTTTAAAAATAGTTTTGACAAATTTTGCCTTTATAAAGTTTGAATCTTCTATAATGTGATTCTCAATTAAAGCTTCGTTAAAATTAGTATTATTAAAAACTGATTTAATTAACCGCCCATTAGATAATTTTGCTTTAGATAAATCAGAATTAAGCATTTGACTATTAGAAAATCTCACTTTTTCTAAATCTAAATTTTTAGCAGTAATATTTTCTCCATAAAACACTTTAATATCAGAACCAGTAAACTTAGCATCATTAAAAATACTATCTTGCACACGAACATCATTAATATCGCTGCTTAACATTTTTACATCAGTAAAATCACAATCATCGATAGTTACTTTTTGTAAAATTGCCCGCTGCATTGACGCATGTTGAAATAATGAGTCCTTAAATCTGGTAGATTCAGAAAATTTTACATCATCTATAATACTTTGACTAAAATCTGTATTAATAAAAGCAGAAGATTTTACTTCCGTACCACTTAAATCTGAAGACTCAAAGCTACTTCCACTAATTGTAGATTTTGATATATTTACTTGACGCATGTCAGTACCAAAAAATCCAGAATTTGCTATTTTAGCATCAATGAATTTTGTTTTAATTAAATTTGCTTTCTGGAAATTAGAATCATTAATAGTTACTCCCGATAAAATTGACTTAGTAAGAATTGCCTTGTCAAATCTTGAATTATTAATTATAGCTTTAGTAAAATCAGCTTCTTCTAAATTTGCCTCTGACAAATTAACATTCTCAAAACTGGTGTTGTTAAATATGGATGCTTGAAAATCAACTTTATTAGCATTTAAATTAGCAAATTTTACTTCAGAAAAATCACTTTCTTGAATAGTAGCTTGGTTTAAAATAATATTTGTCATATTACATTTAGCAAAAGTCACTCTTGCTATTTGAGCATAACTTAAATCAGCGTTAGAAAAATCAACCCCTGTAACATTAACTCCAGTGAGCTTTAACCCTCTTAAGTCTTTACCAAAAGTACCTTTAATATCAATAGACCTATCTTCAGCAACCTGTTTATTAATATATTCTTTAATTTCTAAACTCTTTTCTTCTGTGAGTAATCCATTAACATCTCTACCACTATTATCACATCCAGCTAGTAGAACCATTACTAATAATATTATATAATATCTCATAAAATAAAACTCTTTCTCTATCTCATCAATTATAGACTTTAAGATATTATATAGATAATATAATATTCTGTCAGTATAATTATACTTCAATTCTAATTATGTTCCAATTCCTTCTCTTTATCCTGAGACTTATTACTTGTTGCATGAATACTAAGCATTTTCAGTTTCCTATGTAAAGCAGAACGTTCCATACCAACGAAAGTAGAAGTTTTAGAAATATTATTATTAAATCTGTTCATTTGTGCTGATAAATATTGTCGTTCAAAAACTTCGCGTGCTTCACGCAGTGGCATTGACATCATATCAATATTAGTATCTGGTTTGGAAATGCTGACACTATTATTTATTACGTCTTGTGGCAACATGTCTGATTTGATTTTTTCGGAATTAACAGAATTAGGTGGATTCATAATTAACGTCCATTCAATTACATTGCGAAGTTGTCTGACATTTCCTGGCCAATTATAAGCTTGCAAAGCTGCAATTGCTTCTTCAGAAAATTCCCGTTCTTTTAAACCTGAGAACTTTGCTAACTGCTTGACAAAATATTTTACCAATAACGCTATATCTTCTTTACGATCAGCTAAAATTGGTACATGTAGAGGCACAACATTTAAACGATAAAACAAATCTTGTCTAAATTTCCCAGCAGCTATTTCTGTTTCTAAATCTTTTGTCGTTGAAGTCACTATACGAACATCAAGATTAATAGTTTTGTCTTTTCCTTTTGGTAATGTTTGATCTTTTAAAAACCTAAGTAACTTAGTTTGAGCAAGTGTTGGTAAATCTCCAACTTCATCAATATAAAGAGTACCATTATTGGCCGCCTCTAAAACACTTAATCTTTTATCAAATACATTGCCCTTAATTACTTTCTCGCATTCGCCAAATAAATCTTGCTGGATTTTTTCAAGTGACATTGAAGTAGGACTAAACACAATAAATGGCCCGTTAGCTCTGGTGGATCTCTTATGAATAAGTCTTGCAGTCAACTCTTTGCCACTACCTACAGCTCCATGAATCATTACCCTGCCAGAAGTTGGCGCTACTTTCTCTATTTCTACTTTAAGTCTCATAGTAATTGAAGCATTACCCACAAATTCTGTTTTATCAATAACTTTAGAACGTAAGTCAATGTTTTCTCGACGTAACTTAGCTGCCTCACAAGCTCTTTTAAGCACTATCATCAACTTATCATGAGTAAATGGCTTTTCTAAATAATCATACGCTCCCATCTTAATTGCACTAACTGCAGTTTCTATCGTACCATGTCCACTAATTACTATTATTGGCATTAATGGATATTGCTTCTTAACTATTTCTAAAATCCCTAACCCATCTAATTCACTACCTTGCAACCAAATATCTAAAATGATTGCATTGGGGGTCTTATCAGAAATTACCTTAAATGCCTGATTACTATTGGCAGCGGTACGACTAATAAAACCTTCATCTTTTAAAATATCAGAAATAAGCTCTCTAATATCAGCTTCATCATCTATAACTAAAACATCTAACGCCATAATTTTTCTCCTTCCTCATTTATTATGAAAATAATTATTTATTATTAATCCAATTAACTAATGTATATGGATATTACTTAAAAGTTAATACCATATTGCTTATAATGCAATAAAATTAGAAACATTCACTTATTTGTCACAGTGATTTTTACAAAAAAATTAAAAAATTAATGCACTGTAATTATTGTTTTAAATTAACCCTTAATTCTTTCGTATTAAAAATTAACTTAATTATTGCACCACCAATTTTTTTATTACTAATTTCAATAGTACCATAATGGTCTTCTACTATTCTTTTAACTATAGCAAGGCCAAGTCCAGTACCAGTTTTTTTAGTAGTTACATAGCCTTCTGTTGCAGAACTGAGTACATCTTCTGAAAAACCTAGACCATTGTCAGCAACAACTATTATAGTATTTTCTTCATTAACTAAAATTTCTACATCAATATGGCCATCATTTATTACTTCTTCTAGCGACTCTTCGGCATTAAGTAATAAATTGACCATAATTTGGTTAATTTGAGTAATATCACAAACGAAATCATGTTTACCTACATTAGACTTAAATTTATATGTTACTTTATCATTAATCAATTTTCTTGATTCAACTAAGTCATTAATCATTGAGATGATTTCACACAATGCAAATGTCGGCGAAGGTAGTCTAGCAAAATTTACAAATTCTGAAATAATCATTTTAATATCATTTGAATGACGTAATATATTATTTATATATTTAGCAAAAGCTTCTGGGTCAGAGGTTTCATTTTTAAATTTTTTTAGCAAGCGATCTGCTGATAATTGTATTGGTGTTAAAGGATTTTTTATTTCATGAGCTACCCTTCTAGCAACATCTGACCATGCTAAAGCTCTTTGAGCAATACCTAATTCTTTTTGCTGAAGATATATTTGTTTCACCATACGATTAAAAGCAGCTGATAAAACTTTTATTTCATCCTTTTTCAAATTCTGATCGGGAACTTGAACTTTTAAATCACCATTTTTAACTTTTTCAGCAGCAATTACCAGCTCTCTAATGGGTTTTACTATCCTTTCAGCAAATTTCATTCCCCAAATAATTGCCGATAGTAATAGAATCATCGCTAGAAAGATAAAGATAAGGGAGAATTTTATTTGCAATCCTGCAATTTGATCTTTCAAACGAAAATACTCAGAAGCAGTACCATTAGTTTTATCAATATGCTCAATAATCTTAGTATCAATTAATTTACCTATAACTAGATAAGTATCATTGTAATCTCTAAGCTTAATTAATATTCTAATTTTTCTAGGATCAGAATCAACTTGGACAATTTCTCCTCTATCAGCTTTTTTAATTAAATGACCAGAAATATTAGCAAATGATAAAGAAAAACTTAAGGAAGTTTGCGCTAATATCGTATTAGTATTTTTTTGAAAAACTATAGCTTCATCCAGCGAGCGAAGTTCAGCTTGAGCATTAAGAAATTTAGTAAAATACATATTATTATGAATTAATTCATAATATTCTGAACTAATATCATCAGATACTGAAAGAGCTGTTTCTTTTAAATTTAAAACATGCTCACTAACATATCTTTCGCCGACTATTTTTGACTGTTCAAGTACTGTAGATACTTTGTCATCAAACCAAGATTGAATACCAAAATTAAAAAAATAAGTTGAAAATACTGCAACTATAATTGTTGGAATTGCTGCTCCTAAACTAAACGCTATAATTATTCTTTTACGTAACTTAGAAACCCTAACCTTACCTTTCTTAATAAAAGTGAAAATTCCTGTTACCAAATTACTAGCTAGAAATACTCCTAACAATAAAACTATTACCAGATTGGCTAGAATTAAACCTAAGATACTTACTATGTCTGGACTAGAAACTTGAAACCCTTTATAAATATATAAACTGTTTAGAGCTAAAAATAAAATACCAACTATGGTAACCATGTATGAAAAACCACTGGCTACTAGACGTTTTTTGGAATTACTGTAAAATATTTCAAACATTTCCATACTAGTTGGTTAAATTAAACTTATTATTTAAGTCTTATTCAAAGAAAAATAATTAATTACATTTTAATTACTTTATATTTAACTCTTTGATTTTTTTTCTTAAAGTATTACGGTTAATGCCTAAAATTTGGGCAGCTTTGATTTGTACATTACCACTATGTTCAATGGTTTTTTTGATTAATATTTTTTCTACTTCTTTTATAACCCTTTCATGTAGACCAGACTCAGGAGATTGTCCGTTATGCATCGCAAAAAACATATCAAGTTTTGCTTCTATTGCTTCAGTAATCGTTTTATATTTTAATTCTGCCATTTTCATATTTAGTTAATTAAAGGGTTGTAAAATTGTCTTATATTGCCTACAACTTCAGATGGATTAGTTAAACCATTAATCCCTGCTCTAAAATTACTAGAGTTTGGTAAGCCACTACTATACCAACCTAGATGTTTCCTAGCTATTTTTGTGCCAACATCCTTACCATAATAATCAATTAATTCGTTATAATGTTCAAGGATCATATCCAATTGCTGAGCAATACTAGGAGGTAACAATTTTTCTCCTGTAGCTAAAAAATGAGCTAATTGAGAAATTAACCATGGCTTGCCATAACAACCACGACCAACCATTATACCATCGGCGCCAGATTGAGCAATTGCTGTTTTTGCAGTATCAAAACATTTTATATCGCCATTAACAATTACAGGTATTTTTACCGCTTGCTTTACTTTAGATATAAACTTCCAGTCAGCATTTCCAGAATAAAATTGACATCTAGTTCTACCATGTATAGTGACCATCTTAATGCCAGCATCTTCAGCAATTTTAGCTAAAGTAGGAGCATTCTTTCTATCATCATCCCAACCCATCCTCATCTTCAAAGTTACAGGTATTGTTATTGATTTAACTGTTTCCTCCAAAATTTTAGCTGCTAATTTTTCATCTTTCATTAAGGCAGATCCAGAGTAACCACCTACTACCTTTTTTGCTGGGCAACCAAAATTAAGATCTATAATCTTAGCCCCCATATCTTGATTCATTCTTGCCGAATCTGCAATTACATCAGGTTCACAGCCAGCAAGCTGCACACAAGCACCTGTAGCATCATCATGAATTATTGCTGATTTTTGCATCGATTGACGTGATTTTGCTATCATCGCTCTACTAGCTACCATTTCAGAAACTACCAAACCAGCACCAAATTTTTTCACTAATTTTCGATATGGTAAGTCTGTTACCCCCGACATAGGTGCTAAGATAACAGGATTAGATAGTTTTATATCACCAACCATTATAGACATTTACATTTCAATATTTTCAGTTAATAAAAGCGAATAATAGCATAAATTTTAAATAAAATCATTAAAAATTAATACCAGATTTTATCAGGGCAATTTAAAAGTCACAATCAAAGATTACAAATTACTCTTGAATAGAAACTTATAAAAAACCAATTCTTGT
>JABSSF010000051.1:0-1670 GCA_013214485.1 Rickettsiaceae bacterium
GCTCCCTGCCTCGTGAAAAAAAAACTAACGTTAAATGTCTCATTGAATCTAACAAATGAATCATGGCAAAAATGGCATAGTTAATCATATCTTGATAATTAGCATCAATACCCTCACTCACCAGGGTTTTACCGCTATTATCTTCAATTTGCTTTATCCGCAAAATTTTCTGAAGAATTAAATCAGTTAAAGAAGTTATTTTCATATCAATCCAAGCTTCACCATAATCATAATTTTTATCTAACATTAATTTTTTTGCATTTTTTATAAAAAATTCCTTTTGTTTTGTAAGAAAAATAAATGGAATAATCTCGAAGGGGAATACCGTTAAAAAAAGAGTAATTCCTCAAAAAAAAATTAGCAAGACAAGATATCAATGCTAAAGTATTTGAAAAATTATCATATGGTGCTGTTCATAACGAGGAGGATCCACTGAAGCAAAGAGATCCAGCAATATTAGGTGAAGAATATATGAGTAAATATGCTAAAGATTCAGAACTCAGGCATTTGGTCGATAGATCAATTGAATTAGAAAAAGAACTTATTAATGAAGATGAATTTATTGCTAGAGAAGATTATTTTGAAGCAGAATTAGATATAGCTGCAGATGTTATTGAAGATAGCTATGCTAAATTAGCAGATAAATATAAAGACGAGCCAGATAAGTTAAAAAATTTAGATCGTAATTCCATGAAAGATTTATATAAGAAGGAATTTTCTACGGAGAAAGATTTTACAAATGACATGGCTAAACTCGAAAAAGCAATGAATGATTATGATAATAGTAATGATGTATTACAGAAAATAGAAGAGAGAAAACAACAAATTTCTGCGGCTGTAGATGATAATATCAACCATGTTAATGATCATCGAATAGAATCTGGTATGAAAAAATATAAACCAGAAAAACAAACTTATAAAGTTCGCCAGATTAAAAAAATAGAAGATCACTTTAAGAGTTAATTTGTGATGGCGTTGCTGGCCTATCATAGAAAAAAATTGTCAAACCAGAGAAAAATATGTAATATAATCAAATCTGAATCCTGACGCAGGCTAAAGCCTGCTCTGGATGACGGGTCAGTGAACAGAGACAATAATTATTTTTGCTAATTAACTCGAATTAAATAAATTTTATGCAAGAAATATTAAAAAACCTTGCTGTGTTAGAAGTTAGCGGTAAGGATGCACAGCAATTATTACAATCTTTAACTACTAATGATATAGTAAAGAATAAATTTTCTTATAATTATTTTTTAACTAATCAAGGACGATATCTTTTTGATTTTTTTGTTTTTAAGCAAGCAACAGATAGTTTTCTTATTGAAATTGAAAAATCACAATTAGAGACTTTTATTAAAAAACTAAATATGTATAAATTGCGTAGTGAGGTAGAAATTATCGATCGTTCTTTAGAATATAAAATTATTTATACTACTCAAAATGACATTCAAAATTGTTTGGTAGTTAATAAAGATCCAAGATATGACAAATTAGGGTATAGAGCAATAATTAATAGTGATAATATTAAAGATTTAGATAATATAACCACAGGATTATATTTACATGATAAATATGAACATGTCATTCCAGATGGGAGTATAGATTTAATTTATGAAAAATCTATACCGCTTGAATATGGAGCAGAGCAATTATCTGCAATTAGTTATGAT
>JABSSF010000051.1:1680-11849 GCA_013214485.1 Rickettsiaceae bacterium
AAGGGTGCTATGTTGGTCAGGAAGTTATTTCCCGAACAAAATATCAAGGAGTAATTCGTAAGAATATCTATAAAGCAACAGCTAAAACCAATATATTACCTGCAATAGCTAAAGGAGATTCTGTTATTGATGTTGATGCTAATAAATTAGGGATATTTTGTTCAAATTACCAAAGTAACGCAATTTTGTTACTTAGAGATGAAAAATACTTTGGCCTTAGCAAAAAAATAGTTATTATAAATAATATAGAGTTTGATGTTACCGTGCCTAAATGGCGGGCAGCTGAGTAAATCAAGCTTTGATTATTTATTAATAGGATAAGAGGATAAGTAATTTGCTATGAGATTATTAATAGTTGGGGATATAAACAGTGAGATAAAGGCTGCAATTGATTTAGCTAAATCACGTAAAGCTAAAGTAGTGATGGCTGAGTCTTGTGAGCAAGCATTAGAGTTTTTATGTTTAGGTAAAGGAGCAGATTTAGTATTAGTGGATGTTAAATTTGATATAAAATCCTTTATCAATTCAATGCAAGGAGAAAAAATTTCTACACCTGTTGTGGCATATGGAATTCAATGCTCACCTAAAAAAGCAGTAACTGCAATAAAATCAGGAGCAAAAGAATTTTTACCCCTACCACCAGATGAACGTTTAATTGCTGCTATATTTACTTCTATAGCAGATGACACTATTAAAATTATTGGTAAATCTAATTTGATCAAAGAGGCAATTAAAGTTGCAGATAAAATAGCCAAATCTGATGCTAATGTATTAATCACTGGCGAATCAGGTACTGGAAAGGAAGTATTTGCAAAATATATTCATAATGAAAGCAATCGTAGCGATCATCCTTTTGTTTCGGTAAATTGTGCCGCTATTCCTGAGAATTTACTGGAATCAGAATTATTTGGCCATGAAAAAGGAGCATTTACTGGAGCACTTAGTCTTAGAATTGGTAAGTTTGAAGAATCATCAGGTGGTACATTATTACTTGATGAAATTAGTGAAATGGATATGAGATTGCAAGCAAAATTACTAAGAGCACTGCAAGAAGAAGAAATTGACAGAGTAGGGGGGAGTAGCCCAGTTAAAGTAAATTTACGGGTAATAGCTACTTCTAACAGAGATTTACAGCATGAGATTGCTAAGGGTACTTTTCGCGAAGATTTATATTTTCGTTTAAATATTATCAATATAGATTTACCTCCTTTGCGTGATAGACCAGAAGATGTATTAAGTTTAAACGAATATTTTATTAAGAAATATGTTGAAAGTAACAAAATACAGGATAAAATATTATCTCCAGCAGCACTTAAAAAGATGGAGCAATATTCTTGGCCAGGGAATGTTCGTCAATTAGAGAACATTATTCATCGTAGTATTTTATTATCAGAAGGTACAGAGATCATGCCAGAAGATATTGATATAGTAGAGACAATTAAACAAGTGGCTACCAATATTAATGGTGATATAACTACTGGTAATAATGATGAGAAACAACTAGTTTTTAATACGCTTGGCTATTGTTTAGGCGACTTAAATAAAACAGCTAATATTCTTGGTATTTCAATAAATATTCTAAAAGAAAAATTAGAAAATTATACTAAAGAAAAAGTTGATTGATATATCCAAGACGAATGAAAACCGTCATTATTGTAAAGGTTACGTAATTCGTTGACAAGATTGATTAAATTTTTACGGAGTAATTATGTCTAGGCTTGATAAATTCTAACAACCCGTCATCCTGAGCCAACCTTTAGTTGGCGTGGTGATCCAGTTGATTTCATTACATACTTTTTTCTCTGGATTGTATCTTGAAGGAGTGACATATGATAAAGTATAAATTGTATGTTACAGGGGCTAACCCCAGTTCTTTAAACGCATATAGCGCTTATCTGATAACCTGTGAATGCTCACGCTTGACTATATATGACGAATAAACAAAATCAGCACCAATGATGTAATAGCCATTTAGTTGGCCTAATATATTTAAAAATACTACCAAAAAAGCCACCTTTGATAGCATCTTCTGGTTTTGGATTACCATGAAAAACTATAATTTTAGCATTTTTTGGACAAGTAGGGGTTTTAAAATAACGGATAATATATGGTGGCAAGCAATGACGCTTAAAACTCCTACACCACTCATCTGGCCAATATTTTATGTCGCCGATTTTTAAGGATAAATAAATTTGTTCATTATTATATTTGTTGGTAACTTCCTCAGTGTTATTCTGATAATATTCTAACACTTCATTATGCTTGCCAATAGTAAAGCAATAAACGGACGAATTACCGATTCCACGTCCTTTTTGTGTCCAATTTTCAATGATAGTAAATTTATCGGCATAATCGAAGAAACAGTCAATATCCTCAAGAATTACTATATCTAAATCAAGAAATAAGGTTTTTCCCGTCAAATCAGCAATTTTTTTACTAAACATCCCAAGTTTACGCCATGGTGAATATGCTTTATCTGCTGGAACCTCTATTTCTGGTAAAGCAAAACATTCAACTTCAGGATTGATATCTTTAGTATCATCAGTTAAACAAACAAAACGATGTTTATGCTTGAGATGTCTTTTTATCATAGAATGTAAGGTATTAACATCTTTTGCACTGTATTTATCCCCCCATTTCATACAAATAACATTGACAGTATTTGTTGCTTTTTCTGTAAGTGCTTTGTTATCCATTGACTATTTACCTATGTCCAAGTTATAAATTATTTAAAATTTATAACTAAAGCCAGGTTAGTTGTCAAATGACCTGTTGTTACAAATTAGTTTTTATTAATTGTATCTTGCAATAAGATATTATTTATGTTATCATCCTTTACTTATCATTAATTAATAATAGTTATGTTAATAAAACGAAAACAGTTTTAATAGTCCTTTCTTAATTTACTTATAGCTTTTTTTAGCTATATTTCCTAAATTTTATTAAAACTAGTATTTATTATGTCTATTATTGATAACTTATTTAATTATATTAACATTTTTCAAGAATTTTACTGGAATTACGTCGGTTGGCTATTAATCTGTTTTACAGGAATTTATTTAACTATAAAATCTCGTGGTTTGCAATTTAGAGCTCTTTATAATTTTCGTAAGAATATAAAAGAAATATTTGCTGATGGCAAAGGCAAGGAAGGCATGCATCCATTAAAACTATATTTTGCCTCAGTTGGCGGTATGGTAGGAATTGGTAATATAGTCGGTATTAGCGTTGCTTTAATGATAGGTGGTCCTGGCAGTATTTTTTGGACAATCATAGCTTCTATTTTTGGTACTTTATTAAAATATTCTGAAATTTACCTTGGAGTAAAACATCGAGTAAAAAATAAATATGGTGGTTTGGATGGTGGCCCGATGTATTATTTGCAAGATGCTTTTAAAAGTAAATTTATTGCTTCTTTATTTGCAGTGTTTTTATGTATTTATGGCGCAGAGGTTTATCAATTTGTAATATTAGTAGATAGAATTGAATCTAGTTTTACCTTTGATCGACATTTAGTAGTCTTTGGCCTGTTAATGGCAGTTATATATAGTGCTTTTGGAGGCATAAATAGAATTGCTAATATATGCTCAGTAATCATGCCAGTATTTATGATTTCATATGTTATTATGTCAATATATATCATCATTCAAAATGCTGATTATTTGCCAGAATTTTTAGGGTTAGTTGTTAAATCTGCATTTACAAAACAAGCAGGAATTGGAGGCTTTCTTGGTAGTAGTATGATCGTTGCTATGCATTACGGTATGTCAAAAGCAGTATATTCTGGTGATATTGGTATTGGCTATGATTCAATTGTCCAAAGTGAGACTAGAGTAACTGATCCAACGAAACAAGCAACGTTTGCCATTTATTCTTTATTTACTGATACTTTTATTTGTATAATTACTAATTTGATGCTCGGGGTAACTGGTGCCTGGTATAAATTACAAGATTTGCAAACTATAGATATTGTACCTGCTACTTTCAGTAACTACTTTCCTTATAGTGATATATTTGTAACTTTATTGCTGTTTTTTGCTGGCTTTACAACAGTGATAGGATTTTTAGCTGTGGGTATAAAATGCGCTAGGTTTTTATCACCTAAATATGGTAAAATAATCTATTTGATTTATGCTCCAATTTCATTTATATTTTGCAGTAATTTCTCACCAGATAAATTATTTATTATAATGGATTTTGTCAGTGGTATTTTAGTATTGTTAAGTATTGCAGGTATTTTAAAATTAAGAAAAGAAATTAAATTTAATTAAATTAAAGGTTATGGATAATGAATAAAAAAAATATATCAATTATTAGCATAGTTATATTAATTATATTAGCAATAACATGGGTATATCTTGCTAATAGATTTGAAAAAATGGTACAAGAAGTCGTTTTGCCAGAGATTAAAGAATATGATGATGTTATTGAAACTAATCTAGAAGAAGTAGTTATAGATAAATATATGTTTAAGCTAACTACTGGTAAAATAAATATTATTACTTCTGCAAATAACATTGTAAAAATTGATGGTATTAATTTCTGCTATAACCCAATATTTGGTACGGTTAAAGGTACTAATATAGCAAATGGTGCAATAGTTATAGATAATAAAAATGTAGGGGTTGCTACAGAATCAAAAAAATTCACTATAAAATTTAGCAATGAATTATTTAAAAATGATAAAGAAGAAGCTAATTTATTCTTTATCATGAAAGGCATGACCGTATATAGATTAGATAGCGATGAAGTTTTAAGTTCTAATGATAATGCAGATTTTAGTTTAATATTTTCTCCAAGTAAAAAATACACAGACAATTTAAATGTATTAGTAAAAGCCTCAGCTTTGGATACTACTATTAAAAGTTTAAATGTTAATAGTGGTGATAAGAAAATTGATCATTTTGTGATGAAAATTGGCGAAATTATTAAATTAAAAGGTAATGTAGATTCTAATATAGAATATGAATTAGACTTTAAAAGAAAATATATTAAAGAATATATACAAGTGATGTTTAAGCTAGCATCACAGGATAACCCTCAAGAAATTAGAAATATTGTTAATGATAATAAGCTACTAGATCACGAATTCTTTATCGAAGGTAAAGAAAATTATAAATTTGCTAATAAAGATGGATATGATTCCTATTTATTAATAAAAAATGATGGCAAAAGAATGAACCTTGATATAAATTTTAATATTAATACAACTCCAAATGAAGATAATAATGAAAAAATAACTAAACTATTTGCAGACTTAATGTATGAAGGAGCAATTGAGGATTCCTTGACTTATGGTACTAGAGCTGATATTAATCCTGAAGATCTTCTAGGACTAGCCAAAATTTTTACAGATGTGGATAAATTAAAATTAGCAATGAACCTGAATTTTGATTATAAATTTACAAAAATTGCTCATAATATATCATTAGATATTAATGATAATGCTTTTGAATTTAACGGTAAAAAGGCACTAAATTCTTATAAAGGAAATTTAAAAATTTCTAAACCTGAAGGATTAATAAGCTATATCTCTGATAATTTAGCAGTTAGACTTAAGCCTATTTTTACAAAATCAGCACCAAGTGTTTCTAACAAAGAAATAGAGTGGTATGATGCAGTTGTACAAAATATTAAAGATAATGGGTTTAATGCAATAAAAGTTTTTCATAATAAAGATGACTTAAAAGAAGGAGAACCATTAATAGCTGATATTAAAGGTAATTTAAAAAATTATAATATTACATTTAATAATAAAGATTTTTTCCAGATAATGTCTGATGAAAGATTAATACCATTATTTAAGAATATGCCACCAGCACCAGGTAATAATCCTGATGAATCGAATGATAAATAATTACATATTTTAGTTAGAGGATTTAAGATAATGGTTCTTTTCTTATTTTAAGTATATAGGTCAACAGGTAAATTAATATGGCAAAAAAATTACAATCACTTCGTGGTATGAAAGATATATTACCTGATGATTTCATTATTTTCAGGCATATTGAAGAAATAGCAAGAAATATAGGTCAACTTTATGGATATCAGGAGATCAAAACTCCTATAGTTGAATATGCTGAAGTATTTAACCGCCCTTTAGGAGATAGTTCTGACGTAATTAGCAAAGAAATGTATAATTTTCTTGATAGAAGCGGTGATAATATTGCGCTTCGTCCTGAGTTTACTGCATCTATTGTTAGGGCTTTTATTTCTCGGGGCTTACAACAAAATTTACCATTAAAATTTTTCACTACAGGCCCTTTATTTCGTTATGATCGTCCTCAAGCAGGAAGGCAACGCCAATTCCATCAGATAAATTTTGAATATTTAGGAGCGGAAAACCCTTTTTCGGATGCTGAAACAATTAAGCTTGCTGTGCAAATATTAAGTAAATTAAATATTTTATCAGATGTAACGTTAGAACTAAGCTCTTTAGGATGTTTAGCATCAAGAAAAAATTATGATCAGCTTCTAAGAAGCTATTTTGAGAAATATTATAATGATTTATCTGAAGATAGTAAAAAACGTCTTGATAAAAACCCTTTACGTATTTTAGATTCTAAAAATGAAAATGATCAAAAAATTGTAGCAGGAGCTCCTTTAATTACTGATAGCTATACTGAAGAAAGTAAAAAATATTTTGCTGAAGTTAAAAGATATTTAGACTTAATGAATATAAAATATGTGGTAAATCCTCATATTGTTCGTGGCCTTGATTATTATTGTCATACAGTATTTGAATTTACTACGAAAAAATTAGGTGCTCAAGGAACAATTTTAGCAGGTGGTAGATATGATGGTTTGGTTAAATTAATGGGTGGCTTGGATACACCAGCAATTGGTTTTGCCGCTGGAATAGAGAGAATAGCAATGATGTTAGAAAATTTTAAGCCTTTAATCACAAGACCAGTATATGTTATGCCAATTGGGATAGAATCTATAGATTATGCCATAGAGCTAACTGATAAATTGCGTGATCTTGAAATATATACTATTTTAGATTTTAAAAGCAAAATTCAGAAAAGAATGCACAGAGCCTTAGCATTAGATACAAAATATATTATATTTGTTGGGGAAGATGAAAAATTAGCTAAGAAATATAAATTAAAAGATTTAGATAAAGAAGAAGAAATTATTGTAAATTTCAATGACTTAGAAAAAATAATTAATAACAACTAAGATTAATAATGACCTTCAATTCTAGTAAATTATCTAATGGTTTAAATGTTGTTTCTTTTCAAATGCCTTATACGAAAACAGTGGCAATTAACGTATTAGTAAAAGTAGGTAGTCGTTATGAATTACCAGAAGAAGCAGGTATCTCCCATTTTCTTGAGCATATGGCATTTAAAGGGACTAGTAATAGATCAGCTCAAGATATTGCCAAAGAATTTGATGCCATTGGTGGTCATTTTAATGCTTATACAAGCAGAGAACAAACCGTCTATTATACTAAGGTATTAACAGAGTATTTTAGTAAAGCAATTGATATTTTAGCAGATATAATACAAAATTCAGTATTTAATCATCAAGATATAGTTAAAGAATTAGGGGTGATTTTACAAGAAATTGCTGGAGTAGAGGATTGTCCTGATGGGTTAGTATATGAGAATTTTTATAATAAAGCATATAATGGTAGTGCTTTTGGTAAGTCGGTATTAGGTAACAGCAAGAATTTATTAAGATTTAAGAAAAGTGATTTTAAAAAATATTTAGCAAAACATTATATAGCTGAGAATATTATTATTTCAGTAGCAGGAAATATTAAACACCAAGCAATAATTAAAACATTAGAGAAAGTTTTTACTAAGGTAACTCAAGGTTCGGCAAGTAGTCCTGAACCAGCAATATATAAAGGCGGTTATGTTTATGCTGAAAAAAAAGAATTAGAGCAAACAACAATAGCTTTGGGATTTGAAAGTGTTCCATATGCTAATTTATTA
Source organism: Rickettsiaceae bacterium (assembly GCA_013214485.1). Lineage (GTDB taxonomy): Bacteria > Pseudomonadota > Alphaproteobacteria > Rickettsiales > Rickettsiaceae > JABSSF01. Next base: position 9,627 of record JABSSF010000051.1, read on the forward strand.
GAATTTTACCGAGCTCAAATTTTAGCAATTATTTTCGGTGGTGGTCTATCATCAAGATTATTCCAGCGTATCAGAGAAGAATTAGCATTAGTTTATTCTATAGGTTCTTATAATAGTTCTTATTTGGATAGCGGTATATTTAGTATTTATGCTGCTTGTGAACACAAGAATGTTAATATTTTGTTAGATAATTTAATTATTGAAATACAAAAGATTCAAGATTTAATATTAGATGAAGAGTTATTGCGAGCTAAAAATCAAATTAGAGCTAATATTTTTATGGCCGAAGAAAGATCTGAATATAAGTCAGAAGAAATTGCCAAAAATTTTGGTTTATTTGGTAAATATTTCCCAGCAAGTGAAGCGATGGAAATGATTATGCAAACAACTAAAAATCAGTTAATAGATACAGCTAGGCAAATATTTACAACTAAATCTACCCTATCTATAGTAGGAACTAATGTAGATAGTAAAATTTTTGATAAAATAACTAGGCTTTTAGGTGATAAACCTTTATAGTTTTTAGATAAAGAAAATAAATGATAAAATGACCGATCCTAAACAAGACAAATTATTAGACAATACCAGAGCTTCAGAAACATTAAAAAAATTAGGCGAAAAACCTAAGAAAGGAGTAACTCAAATTGAAGGATTAATGGAAGATTTACATGAAAATGGTATTTTATTAGGTATGATATTATTTGCTGTACCATTGGCAATCCCTTTGCCATATCCACCTGGATTTAGTACGATATTTGGTGCGCCATTAGTTATATTATCAATACAAATGTTGTTTGGCAGTCGTAAAGTAAAATTACCAAATGCAATTAATAAATATGAAATAAAAAATACTATTTTACATATGATCAGTAAAAAAACAGTACCGATCATTAAGACAATAGAAGTTTATATTAAACCAAGGTTAAGTTTTGCCCAATCTATTTATTGTGAACAGCTTGTAGGGTTTCTTTGTTTAATAGCAGCATTAGCTGTCATCGTACCGCTACCATTTACCAATGCGATACCTTCACAAGGAATTACTATAATGACATTAGGATTATTAAATAGAGATGGTTTAGTTATTATAATTGGTTCTATTGTAGCAATTATTGGAATTTTTATAGCAACAATGGCAATAATTGGCAGTTGGTATTTAATTTCAATGTTATTTCATACTATATTTTAATTATGCAAGAAAAAATATATACAGGGTCAAGTAAAAGCTTGTACAAACCCAAAGAGGACTGTGCTTTACTATTACATTTTGACGATAAAATAAAAAAATCGAATAACAAGGAAACTATAGAAATTTCAGGGAAGGGGGTTATTACCAATGCGATATCAGCTTTTATTATGAATAAGCTAGATTTAATTGGCATTGATAATCATTTAATCAAAAAAATTAACATGAGGCGTCAATTGGTACAAATGGTAGATGTGTTTCCTATACAAGTAAATATTTGTTCTGTGGCGTGTGGTCGTTATGTTAAGGAGTTTGGTATAGAAGAAGGGTTTGTTTTTGAATCTCCCATTACGGAATTTAGAGTTAAGAATAAAGACTTAGGTTACCCAGTTATTAATGAATCACAAATTAAACAATTTGGTTGGCTCGCTACTTATGAAATAAAAGAAATTAAACAGCAAGCTACTAGAGTACATGATTTCCTAACGGGTTTATTCACTGGCATTGGTATTCGTTTAGTTGATTGTAATTTAGAATTTGGCGTCGTATTTGATGGTGAAAATTATATGATTATGCTTGCTGATGAAATTTCTCCTGATACTTGTAAATTATGGAATATGTCTAATAATGAGAAACTATCTTATGAGCTAGTAGATACTGATCCAGAACAAATTATCCCAGCCTATCAAAATATTCTTTCCAGATTAAATAATAGTGTGTTTTAAAATAAATAATTATTTGATTTTCTCTCTATAAAAATGTTAATATCCTTTATACAGTTTTTAATTAATTAAAATAAGGAGAAAGTTATGAGTAAAGCTGAATTTTCTGAATCTAAAAAATTATTTGAACAATTAGCATCAAAACAACAGAAGTTAATGAACTGTTTATTTGATTGCAAAAATGTTAATCAATACAATAATTTAAAGTCGGTGTTGAATATATTCACTTTTAAAGAGGATGATATAGTCATTTCGATTGCCAAGTGTATAATTTAAAGGAGTGATCAATAGTTTGTTGTAGTGTATCAAATTGTGAGA
>JABSSF010000052.1 GCA_013214485.1 Rickettsiaceae bacterium
CAGCATATGAGAAAACGCTCCCTGACATCCAAGTGGCTATAATGGTAGCTGATAAGGTCATAGTAGAAAAATTTCTACCACCTAAAGCAAATTCAGCTATATTTGTAATACCACGACTAGCAAAAATCCCTACTGCTAAAGTAGCTCCTAAAAAAATTACAAATATTGCTATATCAAGATTAAATACCATAAACACAAAACTTAATAAAAATTAATAATTTGCAACTAAAAAATCATACAGTTATCTAAACTATTTTAGAATATATTGCAACTATAATTTGTAAATTTTTTTTAATACTAAATGTCAACACGGTTAGTCTCTAAACTAACCCAGAACTTTTATAACATGAACCAGCAAATAAGAAATATAGACTAATTCAACCAAGTTCAACAAAAAATTTAGAACCCTTAGTTTATTATTATATTTTTCTAGCTATGAAACCGACACATCCCTTACCGTCACTATTTATTTCACTATTTGGGTAATCAAAATATTTTATTATTTCTATCTCAAAACCATTTTCAGGTAATAATTTTTTTAATTCTGGTATGCTAAACGCATAGAAAAAATCAGGTAAATAAGCAGCATTCTCAAACTCTATTTCTTTAAAATTTTCTACTTTTCCTGGCCAAGGAGTTCCAATTTTTAACCTTTTTTCATAAATTGGAGTAAACTTTTCTCTAAGTGACTTATAATAAGCTGAGCCAGCTGTAAAAAAGAATTTGCCTTCAGGTATTAACCATTTATGGATCTTTTTCAGAGCTCTTTGAATATCTTCTGGCTGTAAAAAGTGCATCACTAAGGAGGTAAGAACAGCCCCCAGAGAATTATCTGGAAAATCTGTCTCATTTGGAAAAGATCCATATAATATAGATAAGTTATTTAAATGTTCTTTAGGTGCATTTTGTAATAATATAGTTAAATGTTCTTTGCTAAGATCGTTAGCAATGATCTTACCACCTTTCCTTAAAACATTATGAACAGAAAGCCCATAAGCTGCTCCTATTTCTAATACTGTATTATCAGTTTGAGCCGCATATTTAGCAAATTCATGATGAAAATCACTCAAGTTAAGTTTCATGAAGCCATACTTATTTAAAGTTGGCACTTTATCAATACTTGCTCTATCAGGTATTTTATATTTAGGTAATTTTTGCATATCTATATCAGATGCTTTTATAACTGATTTATATAAATTAGCATACTGCTTAGATATATCAATTTTTTCTTTAATCATAAGCCCTCCAAATTTATAGTATTTAAATTACCATAAAAGTTTTAATATTTGCTTGCAATAGATAATTACATACAATTAATAAATTATAATATTAATAACAACCTGTAAGTTGAAACAATAATAAAAATATCTACAATCAGCAAGCAACTTAACTAAGTTTTTCTTTTTCTGCTTTAGCAAGCCAGTAAGCATTCGTAGCCTGTTTCAAGAATAAGTCATTATTTTTAAGAGTATCTTCATCTACAGGAACATATCCATAATCAACTGGAGCTCTCAAATAAACTTGACCTTCAATTATTTTGGCAAAGGTTATGTTATCTTTTGATAAGTATTTATTTTCAATTGATTCAGATATAATAACTTTTCCCATTGGTTCTAATAATTTTAAAACTCTGCCTATAAAACTAATTTTTTCTTTACTCAACAGCATATATTTCCCCATAAGTTATATTTATGTAGATATAATATACACCAATAATATCTAGATAACAATTAAAAATTTAGAAAATACTACGTTTTTGTAAAATATCACATCATTAATAAGTAGTTGAAAATTTACTATATAGTTAAAAGATGATTTAAACTTTTGGATGTAACTTTTAAATTTACCCCTCATCTGCTACTTGCTTGATTAATTCCATAAATTCTTCACTTTGAGCTATGTCAAAATAAACAACTATTCTTTACAAAATAATTATATTTATTAATTGCTTATTATATATTTATAGTATTCTAATTTCAGCTTTCGTCAAGTGATTTAAATTCTCGAAATTAAAGATTTACAAATTATTTATTCAGAAATAAAAACACAAGAGAAACAACTATGCTAATAATTAGGCAAGTGAGTAGTGGAAAGTAAAAAGTTACTCCATCTTTTTTGATTATTATATCTCCTGGCAATCTACCTAATTTCAAATATTCTGTTAAAAACGGCCACATTACCCCTAAGATTAATAATACTATGCCTAGAATAATTAATAATTTTTGCATAAGAATTTTGTTATTATTTAGATATTTTACTATATAAATTCATAGCTAATTTTTCAATAATAACGGTTGTAATAATTTTTAACTAGTAGTAATATTTTTTATGATATACATGGTGTATATTATTGTGATTATTAATATTTATAGATGGAGGGAATTATGTTTAACCTACCAAGTTTTAGATCAAATAAAAGAAATAAAATGGATATGTATGATGCGTTAGATCGTTTTTTTAATGATTTTCGTACTCCTGCATTAAGTTCTTTGTCAGAATCTGATGATTGGAGCTTTTTACCTAAACTTGATGCTTCAGAAACAAAAACTGAATATTGTTTAGAGTTTGAACTTCCAGGAATTGGCAAAGAAAATGTTGATATTAAAATTTCTGAAAATGATCTTATTGTTCAGGGAAAAAAAGAATCAAGTAAAAAAGAAGAAGATAAAGACAAAAATTTCTTTGCTCGTGAAAGATTTTACGGTTCTTTTCAAAGATCCTTAACTTTGCCCTATGATGCAGATAAAGAAAATATAGATGCTATATTTAAGGATGGGGTTTTAACTGTAAAAATTCCTAAAAAAGAAGTTGCAAATGAAAAAAAAGTTGCAATTAAATAGCTGTATAAATATTTGTAAAAAGATATTACAATTTAGTGTTATCATATTATTTTGTTTAAGGAGTACGATGGCGGAGAACAATCAACAAGAAATGATTAAAAAATAAATTATTGCCAGAGGTATAATTGATAAAAAAGTTCTAGAAGCAATATCCAATGTTGAGCGTAAGGAATTTATTGCTAAAGAATTACATCATTTAGCTTATACTGATTCTCCGCTTCCTATAGGATATAGTCAAACTATTTCGCAACCCTATATGGTAGCATTTATGACTGAATCAGCTAAAATAGATACAGATTCTAAAGTTTTAGAGATTGGTACTGGTTCTGGATATCAAGCTGCAGTTTTAGCAGAACTTGCTAAAGAAGTTTACACCATAGAAATAGTAAAGCCATTAAGTAAATCGGCAAAAAATAAACTGCAAAAATTAGGATATAGTAATATTCACTTTCGCATGGGAGATGGGTATAAAGGATGGCCAGAAGCTGCTCCATTTGATGCAATTATAGTTACTGCTGCTCCTCAAGAGATCCCAGAAAACTTGGTAGATCAATTGAAAGAAGGAGGTATATTAATAATCCCTGTTGGAACCGTTAGCCAGGAATTATTTTACATTGTTCGAACTAAGAACGGAGTAAAAAAAGAAAAACTTATGCCAGTAAGATTTGTACCGATGGTAAAAGAAAAATAAGGTATATATACCCAAGACGAATCAAAAACCAGATTTTTAAGTTAATCCAATGTTCTTTTATAAATTCGCATTGTAATTACAACAACCACTAACATAAAGATTAGAAGAGGCCATAAGTTAGGCCAAATTTCTATAAAATCACCCCCTTTAATCATAATACTACGAACAATACGAATAAAATATGTACTGGGTAACATGCTACCAATTACCTGTGCCCAATTTGGCATCCCAAGAAAGGGAAACATAAATCCCGAAAGCAAAATCGACGGTAATAGTAAAAACATTGACATCTGTATTGCTTGCATCTGATTTTTTGCTAAAGTAGATAAGGTAAATCCTAATGCCAAGTTGCACAAAATAAAAATAAGTAACCCAACTGCAAGTAATGTAAGATTACCTAATATTGGTACTCCAAATAGATAACGAGCTGTTGCTATAATAATAGCAGATTGAATATAACATATTATGATATATGGCGTAATTTTTCCTATCATAACTTCAATTGGTTTTACTGGCATAGAAAGTAAGTTTTCCATAGTACCACGCTCCCTCTCGCGAGTTAGAGAGAGGGCTGTCATCATAATACCAGTCATGGTCAAAACTACTGCAACCAAGCCAGGTACGATATTATAATTTGTTAATCCTTCAGGGTTATATAAACGATGAATGCGTAATTCATATGGTAATGGTTCAGAAGTAGGTGTTTCAAAAAATCTTTGGGTATCACGATTTATTACCTGCTCGACTATTTTATTAACTGCACTTAATGCCCCTGAAATAGCAATTGGATCACTGCCATCTGCCTCAATCAAAAGCTTAGGATTGTGTCCACGCACTAATTTGCGATAAAACTGTCCTGGTATGTTAATTGTAAATATTACCTGACCTTTTTGTAATAAAAGTCTTGCTTCTTCTTCAGATTGTACATGATGGGATATGTTGAAATATTCTGAATTCTTCAATCCTGTAAGTATATTACGAGATATAATACTATGATCTTGTGAGATAACAGCAGTTGGTAAATCTTTGGGATCTGAGTTAATAGCAAAACCAAAAATTAACATTTGCATTATTGGTATTCCTACAATCATACGCAAGGTTACTTTATCACGCCATAATTGGATAAACTCTTTTTTTAATACCGCCCAAATACGTTTTTTAGATATTTTTTTTGCAATAATCATAGCCTATTTTCTTTTTCAGCATTTGCCATATAGTGAATAAAAGCATCCTCCATTGATGTATCTACTAGTTGCCAGTGGTAGGATGGATTATTTTTATAAGGATTGATAGCAGCAGAAAGCGTATCAGGATTAGTACCACTAATATGCAAACTTTCACCAAAAGGTGCTATATTACTAATTGCAGGATGATTTTCTAATGCTTTATAAAGTGTAACTAAAGATTTGCCATTTACTACCCATACTGTAAGACCTGCTTTTTGTATCACATCATCAACTGTTCCACAGGTCATAATTTTTCCATCAGCAATATATATAATAGCATGACAACGTTCAGCTTCATCCATATAGTGAGTACTTACTAATACTGTCAAACCCTTTGACGCCAGCTTATGTATTTCATTCCAAAATTCTCTCTTACACAAAATATATTAATAAATAGTAATAATTATTCAAATTTTTGTTTATAACTATTGACTTTTATTAATTTTTACAGTATAATATAATCAAAATAATATTATTATATATTAATAATATGATTTCAGACAACCAATTACAACCAAAAGGAAAGGAAAAAATTATGAAAAATTTAAAGAAAACAATATTAATTACTTCAGCTTTAACTTCATTCCTCACTGCAGAAAATGCATTAGGGAGAGTTAATAGAGTTATTAACGCTGATAACGGTGGGATTACTTTGTCAAACGTGAATGTCAATTGGCATGTACAGAATCCTATTGATAAAGCTCAGGTTGACAATCGTGAAAATATTACATTTGGTGGGCAAAATCAAAGACTTTTAATCAATAATGACCTAAGAGTTCATAACATTGATTTGGGTAATGTTCAAAATATAATTAGAGTTGAGTATAATACAACTTTAGAAGTAAACAATATTGTCAACCCAACCGTTCTTAATTTTGCACCAGATCAAATTGACGGTCATCTTGTATTACATTCAGATCCAAATGGTGGTGGAGGCCAAGCATCAATAATATTTAATGGGAATGATTTTTCTGGACTTAAAAGTTTAAGAATAGACGGTGGTTCAAAGATTACATTTAATAAAAATACTGATGTCAGTTTTGAAATTCGAGCTGGTGGGGCAATGCAAGGGAATTTAGATATAAACGATAATGTTACATTTAAGGTTCCTTTAGGTCAAAAAGGTTATATCCAAACTCAGAAAACCGCACATGAAGTACAAGTAGAAAAACAGCAACAAATAAATCAAGAAATAGCGAGGCTACGGAATCTTGGTCTTTATGATCCTAACAACTTTAATTTTGATCCTTACGTAATAAAATATAAAGAGGAATTAAAGGATGGAGTTAATATTTCTACTATTAATATTCTAAATAACAAAACTCTTACAGTAGAGGATTATGTTGGTGCTACAGATGTAATCTTTACTACTAATAATGGAACTTTTCAAGTAGATGCATCACATAGAAATATAACTATTAATACTCCAATACACATTAATTCTTTGGTTACTGCAAATGATCAATTTGGTAAAGTACATTTATCAGGACATAATCTAAATCGCCGTACAATTACTTTTAAACAAGATACTGGCTCAGAGGATTTAAGGTTAAAAGAGATAGTTGTAGGTGATAATTTAGATATAGTTCATAAGAATGATGTTTATGTTAAAAAAAATAACATTGGCAATAGTACTGTTCAATTTGAAGGGAAAGTAGACCTAACAAAAGTAGCTGCTGAAAATGTTCCAAGACTTACTGGTCAGGAGAATGCGGAAATGCAAATGGCAAGGGCACAGAGACCAGCTCTTCATGCCCCAACAAGGCAAAGTATGTTAGCTAATGGATTACTTACAGTGACAAAAAATGCTCCTGCTAGAGCTCTTAATCAAGCAGAAAAAACAGAAGCTGATAATTATAGACAAGGACTAGCTCCAGTTGACGCACAACTACTAAGAGCGTTATTAGGTCTGGGACTCGATGAAAATGGAAATAGAAATCAAAAAATAATAAATGATATATTTGTTTATCATCCACGTATAGCAGCTCCACGAGACCAAAGAAACCAAACTGACAGTGGAAAGTTAAAATTCACTAGTAATGCAGGAGGAATAGCAATCATAAATAATCACTTTAGAGGAGAAATTGTCACATCAAATCATCGTGTAGGACAAGTCCTATATGAAGGTAATAACCATCACACAAGTATAGCAAATGTTCAGATTGGGACAAATAGGGCTAGATTAGATAGGCTAATAGCAGGAAAAAAGGGAAGTGTAGAATTTAAAAAAGAAATTTATACTAATAATGAAGTAAAAATACAACCAGAAGCAAATGTTGCTTCTAAAGTTACTTTTGAAAATAAAGTTTATACTGGTAATAGTAGAAATAAAGGTGTTATTAGTTTAATAAACGATAATAATGCTCCCAATAATATTATTACTCATGCTAATGTTGAAATCAACTTACCAGCAAATTTACAAAACAGAAGACATACTTTTGAAATAAGAACTGATCGTGATAAATCTGGTAAAGTGACATTAAATTTAGGTAATAGAAATCTTGAATTAAAAATTGGCGCTGCTGGTAACCGTGCAGTTGGCAGAAGAGTTCATCAATTAAATATAATAGGTACTGTTGCTGATCAGAATGGTAATCTTACTCACTATAATTATAATTTAGGCGATAGAAATACAATTTTCACTGAAGGTGCTCAAATTTTAGGGAATAATAATCATAATAACAACACTATAAAGTTGAAAAACTTTGAAACTAGGGCTCAGAATAACCGTGGAGACTATCTGGATAATACTGTAGGAAATATAGAATATGAAGGTGATCCAAAGTTTGTTATCCAAACCTACAGTCGGTTTCATGCAAATATTGTTCGTAAGAATCAAGGACATAGTGGTGAGATAGAATTTGGAGGGAGATTTAATAGAGGTAATGGTTTTGAATTTAATCATAAATATTCATTAGGCGCTCAAAACAAGGAATTTGATAAAATTACTTTACCTAATATTAATGGTAAGATTGCAAATAATTCTCAAACTTGGACAAGAGAACTTGTAGTACAAGGTTATAATAATAATGTACCAGCTAATAACTTAAACAACCTTACTAAGTTTATAGTAGAGCCGAATGCAGCATTACATATATCTGATAAGATAACATTAGCAAATAAATATTCTCATATACATTTTAACAATAATTTGCAAAATGTTAATAGTATTGTACCAACAGTGGCAAAACAAGGGATAGTAACTTATGGTAATGTTCAATTTGTACCTAGCACTGGAACTCGTAATTTACCAGTATATAGAATAGAATTTACTGGAAACCATGCTAGAACTATAATCGGAGATCTGTTTACTCAACACATTACTTTTGATAATGGTGTATTAACATCCGATCCAAATAATTATAACATTACTATTAACTATGAACAAGGTAATAATATACCAAATACTTGGGTAAAAGTACGAGATAATGACGGTGTTAAAACTTTAAGATCAAAAGCAGCAATTCAAGCAGAAGCAGCAGAAAGGCAAAGACTAGCTAGAGAAGCAGCAGAAAGGCAAAGACTAGCTAGAGAAGAAGCAGAAAGGCAACAACAGCAGCAGCAAAATAACAATAACCAACAACAGCAGCAGCAAAATAACAATAACCAACAGCAGCAGCTAGAAGATGCAAAAAAATTAGCTGCCACTAGAAAAGCTATGTTACAACAGATCAGAAACACAAGAACTACAGTAACTGTTACAGAAAAAGAAGAAGTAAAAGAAATTTGTAATACAATAGTAGAAGAAGTGCATAATACTACAGATGTTAAGGAAGCAATAAATAAAGTAGTAGAAGTAAATAATGTCGCAGACCTTGAAGTAGTAACAAAAGTAGTAACAAAGCATATTGCAGAAAAAGTTGGAAGTAATACTGATGATGTTGCTACCCTTTCTACGGATGATGGTACTACACAAAAATTATCACATAAAGATAAACAAGTGGTTAAGAAATTGCGTAAAGTGGTATCAAACTCCAAAGAGATTGAAGCTATAGATAGGAGTAATGAACAGAATAAAGATATTATATCATCAACGCTAGGAGACGTTAGTAATGTATCAAACAACCTTGCTAACCAAGCTATAAATTATCGTTTAGCTGGTCTTACTGCTGGTGATGACGATGTAAAAGGTATTGATAATGTTTGGGTAAAAGGTATGTTTGGTACTGCTACTCAAGGAAAGAGAAAACAGAGTGTCGGATATAAAGGCGCTATGTCTGGTGGTATAATTGGTATGGACTTTAGAATTACTGAAGATAGTATAGTTGGTCTTTCTTATAGCCATATAAATTCAAATATAAAATTGAAGGATTCAGATGCTCCAGAAAAAATGAAAATTACCAATGATGCTATTTCGATATATGCTCAGAGTGATTTAACTAATAAATTATATATCCAAAGTATTTTTTCAGCTTCAAAGGGTGATGTTAAAGATGAACGTACTATTAAGATAAATTCTAAAACCTTCACAGGTAAGGGTAAATTTAATAATACTAGTTATAATTTCCAAACAGCTCTTGGTTACAAGTTGAAACTAGCTGAAACAGGGTTATATTTAGTGCCAAATATAAGCTTAAATTATGGAAGCCATGAAGATAGCGACTTTAAAGAAAAAGGCTTAGGTATAGATAACCGTAATATCAAAGCAAATTCTTATAATAGCTTTGTTGGAAATTTCGGCACTAAATTATTAACACAGAAACAAGTTTCTGAAAGTTTAATACTTGCTCCAGAGATTCATGCTTCTGTTACTCAAGATTTAAATACTAAAGCTAGAAAGATTAAAACTAAACTTGGAGTAGATGATAGCTATACTGAAGTTAAAATTAATAACAAAGATAAAACTACCTTAAATGCTGGTACTGGTATCACTGCCAAGGTAAATAATATGGTAGATATTAATGCGACTTATGACTTTAACAAAAGAAAGAAATATAATGCACATCAAGGATCATTACAGCTAAAGATATACTTCTAATAGTTCTTGATTGTATTTTATATATCAAAATACTAAACTTACAAAAAAAAGTGCTCGTTGTTTCTACATAGATACCGAGCACTTTTTTTATTTAAAACGGCGAACTAGCGTCTAAAGACTCCACTAAACATCTCACCCATAGTTAACTAGTAACATTAGATTATCAATCTATCATTTAATTAAGTTAATTATACATTAGTAAATTTTTAGTTGTAATTAATTGCAAAATAGTTTAAAAACTAACATAATTATTTAATTAGTTGTTATTAATTTTAATTAATCATATGGAATTTAATCTTGATATTGCGATATTTATAGCGTTCGTAACTTTGACTTTAGTAGTTGGTATATTATCTAGCCGTGGTGTTACGAATATTAGTCAATATGCTCTAGGTGGTAGAAATTTTTCAACTATGACTTTAGCAGCTACAATTATTGCTACTTGGATGTCAGGTAGCTTTTTTTCTTATACTATATCAGAAACTTATAGTAAAGGGTTACATTTTGTTATTCCTATTCTTGGAAATGCTATTATTTTAATTATTATGGGATTTTTTTTAGTTCCAAGAATGGGAGAATTTTTAGGTAAATTATCAATACCTGAAGCTTTTGGTGACATATATGGCAACCATTCTAGATTACTAGTCTCTATTGCAGGAATTCTTCGTTGTGTAGGGTTAATAGCTGCTCAATTCAAAGTATCCAGTGTGTTGATGGAAATATTATTTGAAATCAGTAATTTTCATGCTACCGTAATTAGCAGTATAGTTGTTATATTTTACTCAGCTTTTGGTGGAATTAGGGCTGTTACTTTTACTGATCTATTACAATTTATTGCGTTTGCTGTAATATTACCAATAACCACATTTATTATTTGGCAAAGCTTTAATGATCATAACGAAGTTTTTACTACATTATATAATAACCCTAGTTTTAACTATACAAAAGTTATTGACTATCAAAACCCTAATTTTTTTTTCAGCCTTAGTTTATTAGGTTATTTTGCTTTACCTCATATGTCTCCAGCTCTGTTTCAACGTGTTTCTATGGCTAAAAATATTAATCAAGCTGCTAAAGCATTCATTATAGCTGGGTTTATTTGTATATTGATTGAATTATCAATTAGCTGGATTGGGGCATTATTATTTGCAAGTGATTCTGGCTTAGAACCTAATAAACTTTTTGCTTTTCTTGTTGATAGTTATTCTAATATTGGGTTTAAAGGCTTCGTAATAGTAGGGGTTATGGCAATGATTATGTCTACTAGTGATTCATATATTAATGCTGCTTCAGTAATATTTGTTCATGATATTTGTAATTATTTCAAAATAATAAAACTACAAAATGAATTACTTTTATCAAGAGTATTTTCAGTTATTATAGGTATATTATCTTTGATTTTAGCTTTGAAAGCTAAAACTATTCTAGGATTGTTAATGGTGATAGGAGGACTTTATAATTCAATTATTACAATACCATTTTTGTTAATGATATTTGGTTTTCGTAGTTCTGCTATATCATTTATTACAGCTTCTATTACAGCCATATCAGTTTCTTTAATATGGCAAAAATATTATTATTATACAGGAATAGACAGTGCGATCCCAGGAATGCTTGCCAATTTTATAGGTTTATTCGGCACTCATTATTTATTAAGACAACCAGGAGGTTGGGTTGGTTTGAAAGACGGAGGGAGATTTGCAAAGATTAAAAAAGAAAAAAAATATAGATGGCAAAAACGTATTCAAAATATTAAGGAGTTTAA
>JABSSF010000053.1 GCA_013214485.1 Rickettsiaceae bacterium
AATGCAGAAACCATTAGGGTACTTTAGATACCGAATATATGACAGCTTCTATATTATTCCTTAGACTTATATTTTTTATTTTTTCTACTTGATTTTATCATAGCGTCCATATATGACGAATCCTAGTTCTTTCAAGCTTTACAAGTTTGTCGTGAGCGCACACTAGTTTTTCTCATATTTTAGTTTTAATAGTTACGGCATGGAGTTTTTCTTTTAAAACTTCTGCTAAAGCATCCTTTACTAAACGATGTTGCTTTAGCAGTGTAAGATTTGAAAAAATATCATCCCTTATTTCAACTAAGTAATTATTTTGCATTTCTGTTAAATCTTTGACGTTTATTTCCTTAGCATTTGGGAAATTTTGTTGTAAAATAGTAAATAGCTCTTTTTGGGAAATAGCCATAATTTAAAATCTGGATTTTCATTTATTTTGAATATATAATATGAATATTTTTAATATATGCAAGTGATAAAAAAAATTTACAATTTACAATCTTTGAATTTTCTTAAAAATACTAATTTGAAAGTAGCTATTTTAGGTGGTTCTTTTAATCCCGTACATCATGGGCATTTGTTGATTTCATTAATTGCCTTAAATCAATATAAATTTGATTATGTCATTTGGTTAGTAGCAAAACAGAATCCTTTAAAAGCAAAATACCATGTTGATCTACATTCTCGTGCTATCAATGCTTTGAAATTTGCTAATCATCCAAAAATTATTATCTCTACTGCAGAAAATGATTTAAAAGGCAACTATACATATGATATACTGAACTTACTATGCAAACGTTATTCTCAAATAGATTTTACTTGGTTGATGGGTATCGATAATTTAACAAAATTTCATCTTTGGTATCGGTATAAAGACATTATTAAATTATGTAAAATAATAATATTTGATCGTCCCGTAGAGTCAAGGTTTGTCAATAATAGTATGCTAGTTACAAAATTAAAACCAACTGTTGCTAAATTTCAAACTAGTAATATAATAATCCATAAAGGGATGATGAGGGATATTTCTTCATCTTCAATAAAAGCTTTTGCAAAAAATAGGGGAATTATCACATAATGATAAATAACGATATAGAAGAATTAAAAAATTTTATTTTAGATTGTCTTCACGAAAAAAAAGCAGATAATATAGAAACATTAGAACTAAGTGATAACATACCACTTGCTAAATATATGATTTTTGCCAGTGGTAGGTCACGTAAGAATATTAGTGCTGTGGCTGAATATATTATGCTTGAATTAAAAGATAAGCATAAATTATTAGTTAATGCAGAAGGGCGGGGACATTCTGACTGGGTATTAATTGATGCTGGTGATATAATAATTCATTTGTTTCAACCAGAAGCAAGAGAAGAATATAAATTGAAAGAACTTTGGATAGAAAAAATAAAAATAAATAAGTAAGTTACTAGAAGTAAAAATAAGTAGATAGAGATATAAGACGATGCATGATAGTTTTTTGATAATAGTAATAATGTTAATAGCAGCAGCTGTATTTGTTGTAGCTATTTTTAAGAAACTAAATTTAAGTCCAGTGCTTGGCTACCTAGTTGCTGGAGCTTTTATTGGTGATAATGGACTTAAGGTTGTTACTTTTGAAGAAACAAAATTATTAGCAGAATTTGGTGTAGTATTTTTATTATTCGCTATTGGTTTAGAATTATCGATAGAAAGACTAAAAGCAATGCGTCGCTATGTTTTTGGTCTCGGCTCGATGCAAGTTATGATTACTGCCTTAGCTATAGCAGGCGGTGTAGTTTTAATTAGTGGTAATCATAAATCAGCAATAATTATTGCAGGTGGGCTTGCTTTATCTTCTACTGCTATTGTAATGCAGGTGATTACTGAAACTAAAAGCCAATCAATGCAAGTAGGTAGAATCTCCTTAGCTATTTTATTGTTACAAGATTTTGTTGTCGTTCCTTTATTAGTAGTAGTTACGTTGCTTGGTAATGATACTAATCTTGAGTCATTGCCTTATTTAGTTGGTATGTCATTAGTGAAAGCTGTAGTGGCTTTATTAGGTATTTTCATAATAGGCAGGTTATTTTTGAGACCATTTTTCTCCTTTATTATGCCAGATAAAAATGAGAGTAATGAATTACCAATAGCTGTTACTTTATTAGTAGTATTAACAGCTGCTTGGGGGACTGAACATTTTGGCTTATCTCTTGCTCTTGGGGCATTTGTTTCTGGAGTATTAGTTGCTGAAACTGACTTCCGTGGAAAGGCTGAAAAAAGTATTTATCCTTTCAAAAGTCTGTTACTTGGGCTTTTCTTTATGAGTGTTGGTATGAATATCGATGTTATGGAAATTTATAATAAAATAACAACAATCATTACTTTCTGTATAGCTTTAATAATCTTAAAAACTATAGTAATAGCTGGCATTTGTATTTTATTTGGCTTTAATAAAGGAGTATCACTTCATGCAGGTTTACTATTATCTCAAGGTGGTGAGTTTGCTTTCATCTTGTTTGGTCTTGGTAAAGATTATGGTGTTTTACAAGAAAGTACAGCTAATATCTTATTATTAGTTGTGACTTGCTCGATGGCAATTACCCCACTACTTGCATTAATTGGGCAAAAATTTGCTGATAAAATTGAAAGAGGGCTTGGGCGTACTCCACTGCAAATTATTGAATATGGTACTAGAGATTTAGCAAGTCATGTTATTATTGCAGGCTTTGGTAAAGTTGGTAAAATGGTAGCTAGAGTTTTAGAAGCTGAAGGTATTAACTATGTTGCATTAGATATTAATGATGATGTAGTTAGGGAAGAAATATCTAATGGATTACCTGTATTTAAAGGAGATGCTTCACAAATTAGTACTTTAAAAGCAGTTGGTGCTGATCGTGCTTTAACCATTATTATGTCGATAAATAATGAGATTACTCTAAAAAAATCGATAAAATCTATCCGCAATCGCTTTGCTCATCTTGATGTAATAATACGTTTAAAAGATTTACAAAATTCTAAGGAGTTATATGATATTGGAGTAAGCACTATTATTCCACAAGATTATGAAACTGGTTTGCAACTTGGCGGTGCAGCACTAAAATCTGTGGGGATTAGTGAATATGAAATTAACCGTATTAAAGAACAATTTAGAGCTGGAAATTACGTTGCAGTAAAAAAAGATGATCAGCCAATTGAAGTACAGGAAGATGAATAGAATTAATTACTTGATATTTATTATCATAATATTTAATTTTTCTCTAATAGCAAAAGGCTATAAGAAGGAGGTTATTCCAAGATTTGCATCAATAAAGCCTAATATTGCTAATGTTCGTTCTGGACCAAATATGAATTGTGAAATATCTTGGGTATATAAAAAAAAGGGAGAACCTATAGAAATAATTGAGAAATATGAAAATTGGTATAAAATTCAAGATATTCATGGTGATGGTGGTTGGGCTCATACTAGTGTACTTTCTAAAATTCGTTCTGTAATAATTATTAGTAAAAACCCTACTCCTTTATTATCTACTCCAGAGGATTATGATAATATAGTAGCAATAGTTTCCCCTAATATTAGGTGTAAATTTAAAAAATGTGAAAATGATTGGTGTAAAATCAAATGTAAATTTCATAATAAAGATTACATAGGCTGGATTTTACGCGAATATCTTTGGGGTGTATATCCCGATGAATGATAAAACTAACATATTATTATAGTTATAATGTATAAAATATTTAAAATTTTTTCTCATATAATTAATTATAAAATCTCTCTTAAAGAGTTATATTTTTCATTTACTACTTGGTTTGTGTTGTTAGTACTTTTTCTTGGTCTTACAACTAAATTCCAAACGAGCTTGTTGATTGCTAATATTTTGATAGCCTTAGCAGTATATTTGATAATTATCTTAATTACTAATCGTATTATTTTATCTGGTTTTTTAACGTTATTACTTGCAGTATCGTTTGACTATATTAGGCATATAAAATGGCAATTTTTACAGCAAGATTTGTCAGCAGCAGATATCTTTATGTTAAAATTATTGATAAATCATGGTTTATTTCGACTAATTTATGAATATGCTACTAAAGAAATATATTTAGTTTTTATATTATTGTTTATCAATTTTGTTTTATTATGGAATAAATCAGATACTTTGCTCAGTTATAAAAACTTAGGTAAACGTAATTACTATGCTCTTAGAGTAGTATCATTTGGTGTAGCCGTATTATTAGTGTTTAAATTAATGGAAATTGCTGCAGATAAAAAATCAATTTTTTACCAAACAATTTATGAAACTAAAACAAAATACGCTAATTATTCTAGGCCAATATATGGCCCATTTGGGGATGTATTATTTACTATTAGGGATATATATATTAAACCTAACAAGGGTAGCATTGATATAAATAATATAGTTACTGCAAGTAAGAAATATAGATTAAATAATAAAATTAATCCAAGTAAATTAGATTATGACTTTGCGGAGAAGTTACAATTTGATTTTTTTAAGAAAAATAAATATACCAAATATCTTGGTGTTTTAAATGTTAATACTTATGGTGGTAGTTCATGGATTAGTGAATATGAGATTAATACTGGTATTCCACACAAATCATTTTCAGGCCCTAGCTATATGCCTTTTATTACTTTAGTTCCAGAAACAGAAAACTCTCTAATATTTCATTTAAGAGCCAAGGGTTATCGTACTGAAGTAGTATATCCAGTAGATAAGGATTTTTCTTTGGCAAAGGAAAGTTATGGTAAATTAGGTATTCATAAAATTAGTGATATTTATGAATATGGTTTTAAACCTGAAAGTTGGGGACACATACCTGATGCAATGATTAATGAAATGATTTTAAATATTCTTGATAGAAATCCAGAAGAACCAAAATATATTTTTGCAGCTACTATGCTTAACCATGGTCCTCATTCAAGTTTTTTTCCTGATGAAATTGGTTGTAGCCGTGTTATGAATGATAAATTATGTTCTAAATTAAATGATTATATAAAACGATTATATCATACTAATGAAGATCAAATGAGTTTTATTTATAAATTAATGAACCGTAAAAAGAAAACGATTTTAGTTCATTTTGGTGATCATTTGCCATCTTTTGAAGGTTATTCTACTCAATTGCGTTTTACTAGAGATATTAATGATTATTGTAAAACATTTTATCATGTCGTTGCCAATTTCGATATTGATTTAAAAGATGATTATAACTCATTAGATATTACCTTTATACCTAGTTTAATATTAGATATGGCTAAATTAAATAATGATCAATTTTATCTAGCAAATTCCTTTATAAGACGTAAATGTAATGGTAATATGGCTAATTGCTCTGGTAAAAATGACAATTTAGACAATCTTCTTGAAAGTTATAAAAGTTTGATAGTGAAACAGTTAGGGTTTTAATTTAAGCCTAATTTTTGATCTAATTTACCCTCTCTATCAAGAGCATATAGATCATCACAACCACCAATATGTTCATCATTGATAAAAATTTGTGGTACTGATTTTTTGCCACCAGATCTTTGAACCATTTCCCCGCGTATATCTACATCTTCAGCATTTAATTCATTAAAAGGTGCTTTTTTATTTTTTAGTAACATTTTAGCTCTATCGCAGTAAGGACAGCTAGAAGTAGTGTAAATATCAATTTTTATATTGTTTTCTTGTTTAGATTTTTGTGTTCCCATAATAGCTATTTAAATAAATTTTGTTAAATTATCTAGTAATTAATCTAATTACTCAATATTATATACTTAAAATGAATGAAAAATGCGGTGTTTCATTCACTTTGAGTATAGATTACTTAATATTACAGATTAAATTAATTAACAAGAAAAATCAATGACTGATTTCAAAATTGAAGCAAGTTATCAGCCAGCTGGTGACCAACCAAAAGCAATCTCAGAATTATTAAAAGCGCTACAAGCTGGAGAAAAATCACAGATGTTACTTGGTATTACAGGTTCGGGTAAAACATTTACAATGGCAAATGTAATTGCTAAAACTAATAAGCCAACCTTAATAATGGCGCATAATAAGACCTTAGCTGCTCAATTATATGGGGAGATGAAAGATGTTTTCCCGCATAATGCCGTAGAGTATTTTGTTTCTTATTATGATTATTATCAGCCAGAAGCTTACCTGCCTAGAACAGATACTTATATTGAAAAGGATTCTTCTATTAACGAACAAATTGATTTATTACGGCATAGTGCAACACGCTCATTACTTGAGAGGCGTGATGTTATCGTTGTATCTTCTATTTCTTGTATTTATGGTCTTGGCTCTCCAGAATTATATTCACAAATGACTATAACTATTGAAACAGGAAATAATTATGGTAGAAAAGAATTATTAAATGAATTTGTAAATTTACAATACGCAAGAAATGACATTGCTTTTGAACGTGGATCTTTTCGAGTACGTGGTGATTTTATTGATATTTTTCCTTCACATTATAATACTAGAGCATGGCGACTGTCTTTTTTTGATGAAGAACTAGAATATATCCAAGAATTTGATGCCCTTACCGGAGAGAAATTTGCTAAGCTTGATAAAGTTACTATTTATGCTAACTCCCATTTTGTTACTCCTAAAAAAGTGATTAAAAAAGCTTTAGGTCAAATTGAAGTGGAGCTTGAAGAGCGTCTTAGGGTTTTAAAAGAAGCAGGTAAGGCTTTAGAAGCACATAGATTAAATCAACGTACTCAATATGATATAGAGATGTTACAAGCAACGGGTACTTGTAAAGGGATTGAAAATTATTCTAGATTTCTAACTGGTCGTGAGGCAGGAATGCCACCACCAACATTATTTGAATATTTACCTGATGATGCATTGCTTTTCGTTGATGAGAGTCATGCGACAGTACCACAAATAAGAGCAATGTATAATGGTGATCGAGCAAGAAAAACTTCCTTGGTAGAATATGGTTTTAGATTACCATCAGCGTTAGATAATAGACCGCTAAAATTTGAAGAGTGGTTAAGTTATAGGCCGCAAACTATTTTTGTTTCAGCAACGCCAGGGCCGTTTGAATTAGATGAAACTAAAGGAGTATTAGTAGAGCTAATTATCAGACCAACAGGATTACTTGATCCAGAATGTATCGTTAAACCAGCTGATAATCAAGTAGAAGATTTAATCGATGAAATTAAGAAGACAATTGGTAAAGGTTTTCGAGTGTTGGTAACTACTCTTACTAAAAAAATGGCTGAGGATTTGAGTAATTATCTGCAAGAATTAGGGCATAAGGTAGCGTATTTACATTCCAATGTACATACTCTGGATCGAATAGAAATTATCCGTGATCTAAAACAGGGTGAAATTGATATTATAGTAGGTATTAATTTACTTAGAGAAGGGTTGGATATTCCAGAGTGTAGCTTAGTTGCAATATTAGATGCTGATAAGGAAGGTTTCTTGCGTTCTGAGACATCACTAATTCAAACAATTGGTAGAGCAGCTAGAAATAGTGAGGGTAGGGTGTTATTATATGCAAATAATATGACTCAATCTATAGAAAAAGCTTTAGCTGAAACTAATAGAAGACGGAAGATTCAACAGGAATATAATCAAAAACATGGGATTATTCCGCAAACAATTACTAGTAAATCTCACGCTTTGATGGAATTAGAAAAAGTAAGTAATTCAAGCAAAGACAAAGAGCAAGTGAAATCTACTCTAACTGATCCTCGTAAATTACAAAAACATATTGAAGATTTACGTAAGAAAATGCGTAAAGCAGCAAGTGATTTAGAATTTGAAGAGGCAGCTAAAATTAGAGATCAGATTAATTTACTCGAAGAAGCAGCCTTGGAATTTATGAATGATAAGAAATAATTATTTACAAGCTTCTTTCATTTTATTACCAGCTCTAAATACAGGTTGTTTATATGCTGGGATATTTATCTCTTCACCTGTTCTAGGGTTACGTCCTTTGCGTGCGTTTCTTGATTTTATATGAAATGAGCCAAAGCCAACTAAATTAATAACTTCATTTCCTTGTTCCATGGCTGCGAGAATACTATCTATAGATAGGTTAAGAGCTCTTTCAGCTTCTGCTTTTGATTTACCTGAAAATTCTGCCATAAAAGCAACTAATTCTCCTTTGTTCATAGTTGTAACCTTAAATATATCATTACTAAATAGAAAAATAAAATAATAGTATATACCCAAAATAAATAAAAATCCAGACTTTCATTTATTAGATTTATTTTAATATTATATCCCCAAACCCGTCATCGTGAGTCACCAACGGTGACGTGACGATCCAGATTTGATTTCATTACATTGTTTCTCTGGATTGCCACGAACACGAGTGTTCTTGTGATGGCGGATCCCAGTTCTTTTAAGGTTTACAGGTCGTCATAATGACCCACCTATGGGTGCGTGACTACTACTAATTGTTACTCACTTATAGAGTTACTGATAAACTTTTCTAAATCCTGATAACCACCAATAAAATCATTATTAATAAAAATAAAAGGTACAGTTTTTTGCTTGGTTTGTTTAACTAATTTTAGATAAAGATCCTGATTTTCACTTAAATCAATAAATTCATAATTAATTTTTTTATCAGAAAGTAACTTTTTAGCTAAGACACAATAATGACAGAGATCACGTCCATAAACTAAAGCAGTGATTTTTTTGTGGTTGATTTCATGACTAGTTGTAGTTGTTTCTGATGTGGTATTATAACGTGTATAAATGTTGAAGCCAATTATAGCAAATATTAAAACAGTAATAAATAGCAAAAGTTTTTTATTCATAAGCTTAATAACAGAATAAATATTTTAGAATAAATAAATAATATTATTAATTAATTTAATGTAATCGTAATAAAAACACAATCAAAAATGTTTATTAAGCTATATTTATTAAATTAATAAAAATAAATATAGTATTATAAAAGTTAAAGAGTTATAATTTTATTAAGGGTTCAATTTTGGGGGAAAGAAATATGCTTTCTAACACACTAGAAATTACATTAAGAAAGGCGCTGTCTATTGCGTCTCATTATAATCATGAATATGCTACATATGAGCATTTATTACTTGCGTTAGTTGAGAGTAAAGAAGTAAGGAAAGTTTTAGATAAGAATAAAGTTGATGTTAATGAATTAGTATCAAAGTTAAAATCGTATTTAAAACATGATTTATCAGAATTAATCAATTTAAAAAATAAAGAAGTTAAGCCCACGACGGGTTTTCAAAGGATAGTACAAAGGGCATCATTGCATGGTCAAGCTAATGGTAAGCAGGTAATTACAGGAGTATATGTATTATCTGAATTTTTCTTTGAGCAAGGGGTTTATGCATTAGATTGTTTAAAAGAGGCTAATTTATCCCGGCAAGATGTTCTTGATTATATTCATTATGAAGAAAATTTTAGAGATGATAATAATGCTTTACCGAAGATAAAATCATATGATGAAAACCAATTTAATGAAAGAATAGATATTAAATCAGCTCGCTATTTCAGTACTAATTCTAAAAAAGAAATGGGTATAGATGCAGCAATACCCTCAGATGATCAGAATGAGCTAGATAAATATTGTATTAATTTAAATAAGAGAGCGGATAAAGATGGTATTGATTGTCTAGTTGGCCGGCAAAATGAGATTCAGCGGACAATTGAGATATTATGTCGTCGTAAAAAGAATAATGCGCTGTTAGTAGGGGAGCCTGGTGTAGGAAAAACAGCTATTGCTGAAGGGCTTGCTATTCGTATAGTTAAAAAAGATGTACCAGATCTGTTAAAAAACGTTATTATTTATTCGTTAGATATTGGCAGTTTAGTTGCTGGGACAAAATATCGTGGTGATTTTGAAGAGCGAATAAAATTAATGTTGGAAGAATTAAGGCAACATAAGAATGCGATATTATTTATCGATGAAATTCATACGATTATTGGTGCTGGTTCAACAACTTCTGGAGCACTTGATGCTAGTAATTTATTAAAACCAGCTTTAGCGAAAGGAGAACTTAGATGTATTGGTTCGACAACATTTAAAGAGTATCATACTTTTTTTGAGAAAGATATGGCCTTAGTTAGACGTTTTCAAAAAATAGTAGTTAGTGAGCCAGATCATGATGCAACGATGAAGATTTTAAAAGGTTTAAAAGTTTACTATGAAAAGCATCATAATGTATCGTATGAAGATGTGGCATTAGAAGCAGCGGTAAGGTTATCAGATCGTTATATTACGGCGCGCCATCAACCAGATAAGGCAATAGATTTAATGGATGAGGCTGGAGCAAGATATAAAGTAGAAAAAGCCAAAAGTAAGAAAGAAGTAAAAATTAATGATAAGGATATAGAAAAACTAGTTACAAGTATTTTAAATATTCCAAATTTAAGCATTGCTACGGATGATGCGAAGCAGTTACAAAAATTAGAGAAAAATTTAAAGGAGCATATTTTTGGTCAAGATGAAGCAATTAGTAATCTATGTGCAAGTATAAAATTATCAAAAGCTGGATTAAAAAAAGGGAGCAGGCCAACTGGATGTTATTTATTTGCTGGACAAACTGGGGTTGGTAAAACTGAGTTAGCAAAACAACTAGCTAATTTCTGTAATATGAAGTTAGTTAAATTTGACATGTCGGAATTTGTTGAAAATAGTTCCGTATCAAAATTACTAGGTAGTTCTCCTGGATATGTTGGATTTGATCAAGGTGGTATGTTAACGGAGGAAGTAGATAAATATCCATATTCGGTGGTATTATTTGATGAAATAGAAAAAGCTCATAGTGAGATATATAATTTATTATTACAAATCATGGATGAAGGCAAGCTTACTGATAATACGGGCAAGGTGATTAATTTTGCCCATACAATGATTATACTTACGACTAATTTAATGCCTGATGAAAACAAGTTAAAGATAGGTTTTGGCAAAGAGAAGAAAAAAGGAGATCATGAGGAGCCTAATTTAGATGCAATCAATAATTATTTCAGTCCAGAATTTCGTAATAGATTAGATAAGATTGTAGTCTTTAATCCAATAGATAAGATTATTGAGAAGATAGTAAATAAGAATCTGAAGGAGTTAGAGTTACAACTAGCTGATAAGAAAATAGATATTAGTATTACTATTCCAGCAAAAAAATATTTAATAGGTGAGTGTCTTAATAAGGATGCCAGATTATTAGACCGTTTAATTGATGCTGAAATTAAGCAGAATATTGCTGATGAAATTTTATTTGGTAAGTTAAAGAATGGTGGTAATGTGATAGTTGACTTTTCTAAGAAGGATAATAAGATCATTTTCACCTTTTCGGGAGTTGATAAACTACCGCCAAAAGAAGACATTATTGTTGATGAAGCAACCTAGATATACGTTTTGCAATTACGAATTGATTTCATTACATTTTTTCTCTGGATTGCCGCGAACATAAATGTTCTCGCAATGACGGATTCTAGTTCTCTTAAGGTTTACATGTCTTCATAATGAGTAACCTATGAGTGTGTGACGATCCCCAAATCCATCATCGTGAGTAACCTATGGTGACGTGATTATCCCCAACCCGTCATCCTGAGCCAACCTTTGGTTGGCGTGAGGATCCAGATTTGATTACATTACATATTTTTTTCTAGATTGCCACGAGCGCAAGCGCTCTTGCAATGACTAGTC
>JABSSF010000054.1 GCA_013214485.1 Rickettsiaceae bacterium
ATGAGTCATTTAAAGGAGAGTGGAATTACATTATAAAACCTATTAAATATTAAAGTTATTTTTGCAAGCTTCCTAACCCTATTATTGATGTTAGTGGTATTAGTTCTGGTGATATTCTGGATTCCCAAGGAGTTTGGATAAAAGGTATATATAGTACCGCAAGCAAAGGTAATGAAGCTAAAGTTGAAGGTTATAAATTTACTAGCAGTGGCGCAACTATTGGTTATGAGCTTGGTGATGATAAAATGATTGGTGCTGCATTCTCATATATAGTAAGTGATCTAAAAGGTAAAGTTAATTCTGCAAATAAAAGTGACTATACTACTTATGTTGGGACTTTATATGGAAAAGTTGATATAACCAACGAGTTTTTTGTTTCAGCTCAAGGAAGTATAGGTAAAACTGATATTAAACGAAAAAGAAATGCTGGTGGTACAGCTAATACTATCATTAAATCAAAAACTAAATCTGATAGCATTTCTGGAAGATTAGAAGTAGGGTATGATTACAAAGTAAATCAACAATTGCATGTAATGCCAACAACTGGTTTTTCATTTATTGACGTTAAAATTGATAAATATAAAGAAGGAGAAGCTTCTGGTTTATCTAGATCTATTGCTAAGAGAAAGGTTTCTAAGAGTTCTTTCTTAATTGGAGCTAGCACATTCTATGTTTCAGAATTAAATAATAATACTAAAATAATACCTGAGTTACATGTTAATCTTAATCAAGCTATAAACACTAAGAACTCAGATACTGTAATTACTATAATTGATGAGCTTGCTCCTATAACTGTTACTGCTGAAAAATTACCAAAAACTTATTATAATATTGGTACTTCAGTTAAATCAGTTTTCAAAGATAATATTGAAGTATCATTAGGTTATGATTTAGATATGGCTAAGAAATTTACTTCTCATACAGGAAATCTAAAGCTAAAAGTAAATTTCTAAATAGTTATTTTGTTTTTTCTAGGGATGTGAGTACTTGTAAAGATTACGTAATTTGTTGACAAGGAGCGTCATCTCCGTCATCCTGAGCCAACAAAAGTTGGCTCAAGATGACGGGTTGAAGATCTTCACGTCAACCAAAGACGACTCACAATGATGGGTTAGGAATCCCTACGCAAGTAGAAAGCCTGCTCTGGATGATGATATCTGATGCAATGAACGCTCACTATATAGCATCCTGCTCTTTTATAACATCTCCATTATTAAGCTTTAAATTAATTTTATTCTCATCATTTGGGTTTAGCTCTGCTGTTTTTACGGTGCTGTTATGTAATAATATAAATTCTTCGTTGGTATTATTCGCTGGATTATGAACAGTGTAGCCATATCTGACAAAATATTTAGTATCATTAGTAGCTTTTAGAACAGGGTTATCATTTTCATCATCATCATCGTCATAGTGAGATAATGTTCCATCCCAACTAGTATAGAGTACTAATTTACTATCATCATATGATTCTTTTATTTGTGGTAAGCTAAATTTGATCCGTGGCACTGCATTTGGATTATTTTTATCTTCTCGGTACCATTCCTGTATTTTGCTATTAATTGCTATTTGTACATCATCATCTAATTCTTCATACTCATTATCAATATCATCAAAAGCAGTTATAATGCCTTCTTGACGCAGTAAAAGTGTTATAATAGCCTTACTATCTTCATTCAAGAAATCATATAAGCTGTAAGGTTTTTCAAAACTATAAATTACATTTTTATCTGCATCACAAATATATGTAGTAATATTAGTAACAATATTAACATCGCCTGGGGCTTTAATACGGAAAGCATTTTCTATAGGGACATTTTCTTTATAAGTAATTTCTTTATCACGATAAGAAACTACCTTATTATTATATTTCTCTTTAGCTTCAGTTAGAATTGGCGCTTCATATTCTAAAACTTGCTCAATATTAGCTGCTGGGAACTCGTTATTATGTATATCAATAATAGTATTTTTATTTGGATTAATACCAGCACTCACAGTTCGATAATTATTATCTAAAGTAGTTGATTGATCCTTTTTATCAGTAACTATTACTTCAATATCATAATAACCATCATCTACTTCAGCTAAATCTTTAGTAGTTAGTTTAATATTATTTATACCTTGGTCAATTTTCTGATTACGGGTAATGTGTTTTATTGGTTTATGTTTGTTGTCAAAAATAGTAATCTCCATTTTTTCAGCTTCTTGGGTAGTATTGTTATAATACACAAAAGCTTCACCATTTTTCACTTGTATTTTATTTAAGTTAATTTTAACACTTTTATTTGATAAACTTGAATCAACTTGAATTTCTCTTGCGTTTTCAGTTGGTTTGCCATTAATTTTAGTAATTTCGTCAATTGAAATTGTGTTGCCATCGGCAGTGACTACTCCAATTACTTCACCATTCTTAGTTTCAATTGCTGTAACAGTTGTAGTAATGCTAGTTTTGGCATTTACATTGAAATTTTTAGCCAGGCCATTTTTCAGAGTTTCTCCTGTAGCTTCTACTTCAATTGTATATTCTCCTGGAGATTCTTTCCCCCCTTTATTTTTATTGCCAACTATATTATTCGTACCATCCCAGATAAATTGATGATTTCCTTTAGTAGGAATGCCACTACCCCTATAAACTACTTCACCTTTTGCATTTAATATTTTAACTGCAACTTTGACATTATTACCTTCATATCTTGGGTCATAATCAATATTATAATCAAATGCGACACTTTTTCTTCCATCAAATGCTTGTTTATTATTGCTATATTCGATTTCTTTCCCAATTAAATTTGAAGTATCAATATTTGGCTTATTTTGTTGTTCAGCTAATTTTATTTGCAGCTTCATGCTAGCTATAGTTATATCTGTTTCAAGATAGGATTGCATTTGCGCTGACATTTGGTTCATATAGTCGCTATTATCACCTTCAATATCTGGTGGCATTTGTGCTTTAGCAATAATTAATTTCTTTTGACCTTCTTGGATTTTTTTTAATTCTTCAATCCCTTTCCAAATCTCATCAAAAGCTGTCCCATTATTAGTATTGTTATTATCTAATGAATTTCTCTGAGAGTCCTTTTTTGCTGCATCTATTAGTTTTTTTGGATCGTCATATCTTAATGGGTTTGCGGTAACTGCCATAAATTTAACTATTTTAACGGTTATTTAAAAATTTATACTAATATATCAATCTTTTCATCAGTAATTATTTGCTCTCTTATCTTACTATTCTGATAATTAACATCATCATTCAATGCTACATTGGCTGCTTTTTTGTCATTACTTGCAAATATTGCAACTTTGTTCTTCCAATTATCCCAGTCTTCATAGCTTATATTATTATCATGCTGCTGTTTTTGCTGCTGGGGATTATTAAATTCACTACTATCATCTTGTTTAAATTTAAGCTCAAATGAGGATTTATTATTATCAAATTTTATTAAAGATTCTTTTAATTCACCTGCTGCATTTTTTAAAATAGCCAAACTTTCATGATTACGAGTCATTATTTCGATATTATTAATTTGTAATTTAGCAGCTTTATTAAATTCAATTTTTACAGTAATAGGTCCTAAATGTTCTGGATATATATTAACTTTTACTTCACTTTTATTAGATGATATGCCCTGCTTTACTGATAATGAAACTTGATTTAGCAATTGTTCTTTTTGTATTTGTTCTGATAATAACTGTTCAGATAAATTTGCTAAACTATTATTTCTAATAAATTCACTAGTTGTAACATTTGTTTTAAAAGTGACAACCAACTGATTATTATTAATATCTTGTTTTAATGTAACTTTATCTTTTAAGCTATTCAGTTCATTAATTGGTTTGATTAATTCTGATTCACTACCTTCAAAATCACCAGATACCATATCACCTATTGGTAAAGTATTATCCTTCTTATTTAAGATAGCAACTTTTTCTTGAACAAGTAAATCATTTTTTTTATCAAATGATGTTTTATTTTGCTGTGGTGTTTGGGTAATTTTTTCAATATCTTGAGCAGTTTTATTACTTAACAAAGAATTTTTAGTATTATCATTTAACGGCTGTTTTGCAATCTTGGCATCAATAGTTTCAGTTTTTGACAATTGTTCTTTGTTAAAATCATTTGCTCCATTGACAAATTTATTTTCCTTGCTAGTTAATAATGGATTTTTTGTTTCCTGCTCGTTTAAACTGGTTTTTATGTCCTTATTATCAATAAATTTATTATCATCTTGAGTATTAGATATTATTTTAGTATCTAATTTTAAATCGGAATTATCTATGTCATTAGCCACAATATTAATATCTTTAATATCTGGTTGCTGCGTTAGTTTGGTATCTAAAGTTAACGACTCTGACTGTTTTATTTCCTCATTTAAAGCTGCAGTATTATTTGTAAAAGAAAGTTGGCTGGAATTTTCTCCACCATCATTATGTATAGTAACCTTATGTTTATCAATAAGTTGTTTTACTTGATGATCTGCAAGAGGATTTTTTGTGTTTGGCAGTTGCTTAATTTCCAGCCCAGCTTTATTATCATCTTTATTTTCACCATCCTTTATTTTTAACTGTAATTCTTGATACTTATTGCCTAGTTGTATGAGCTTGTTCTCATTATCAGTTAATGGAAGAATATTATTTTCTTCATCTATATCAATATTATTATATTTTAAAGGTACAGATTGTGTATTGCTGATGTTAGAATTAATATTAATTGGATCTGCTATATTTTCTACTATTTTATCTGATTTATCAAAGGGTTCAATTTCTTCTATATTTTTTATATCAGTTTCAATAATAGTAGGTATCTCAGCTACTGCGTAATTGTTATCTTCAAGATCATCTTCTATGTCATCCTGGATGGATATCTGACTAAAAATCTCTTCTTCCTCATTATCACCAGTTCCATTATCAACTTCTAATGAAGGGGTGAAATTATCAGAGTTTTGGGGGGTAATTTCTGATTCATTAGTTACTTGATCTTTTGCCTTTTTAAGTGATAACAAATTCTTGAAATTATCTGCAATATTATCGTGATTATCACAAGTAGCAACAGCACTAGGATCAGTGCTTTGCACCGATAAATTTTGTAATAATAACGATTCTATATTAGACATATTATGCTTTAATTATTCCTTTATATTGCAATTAGGAGCATAAAGCATGCCATAAACTAAATAAAGTACTAGCATTAAAAACTTATGGGTGATACAATGCAACAAAAGTGAACTAATATAATAGTTTTATAAATTATGACTTTTAATAAATTTCTTGATCCAAAAAATGACATAGCTTTCCGTCGGGTATTTGGCAGTGAGCAAAATAAGGATATTTTAATACATTTTATCAATGATATTTTAAATCTTAAAGGTAAGCTAGGCATAAAAAAAATAAAATTATTACCAACAATTCAAGAACCTGAAATTGCTGCTAAGAAACAAAGTATAGTAGATGTTTTGTGTGAGAATGAAGCAGGAGAAAAAATAATAGTAGAAATGCAGGTATCTCCTCAAAAAGGTTTTGAAGAAAGAGCTCTTTATTATGCTTCAAAAGCTTATTATCGTCAATTAAATAAAGGTCAAAAAGAAGACGGATTATACCATAATTTAAAGAAAGTAATTTTTATTGCAATAAGCAATACTATTTTATTTTATGATGAAGAAGATTATTTATCAGAACACAAAATACTAAATAGTAAAACATATAAGCATAAGTTAAAAGGGATGAATTTTATATTTTTGGAATTACCTAAATTTAATATAACAGATGTATCAAAGCTAAATACAATGACTGAGAAATGGTGTTATTTTTTTAAATATGCTAAAGAAACTAATGACGAAGAACTAGAAAAGATAATAGCTAATAATCCAATCATAAAAAAAGCCTATCAAGAAGTAAGTAAATTTAATTGGACAGAAAAGGAATTAAATAGTTACGACCGTGAGGTTAAACGTGTTTTAGATAATAAAGCAGTGGAAAGTTATATTTTTGATAAAGGCCTAGAAAAAGGAGAAACCATTGGTCTAAAGAAAGGAGAATATAAAAAAGCTATAAAAATGGCAACTACAATGCTGCAAGATGATGAAGCCATTGAAAAAATAACAAAATATACTGGGTTGTCAGTAGATGAAGTTTTGAAACTAAGAAAGAAAACTAAAATAAAAATAGAATCTTAATTAATCTTGTCAACGAATTACCCAACCTTTACAGCAATGGCGGATTCTTCAGTTTATTCATGATAACAGACACTAATTAAATAACTTTTTTTTCATGGTTTATTTTTTCTTGAATATGACTAGCAAATTCTCTAGGTTCAAATTTTTCTAAACTTTGTGGTGGTATTACTTCAAAGATTTTTACTTTAATAGTACCTGGCTGTTTAAAAAGAATTCCTTTTGGCCAAAAAACACCAGAATTAAGTACCATTAATACTACTGGTTTTTTAGCTTCAATAACTAACTTAGAAAGACCAACTTTAAATTTTACTTCCCGATCAGGTTTTATTCTTGTTCCTTCAGGGAAAATAATTAAGGAAATATCATTAGCAAGTCTTTTTTTACCTTCCGCAGTAATTTTTATTATTGAATATTTATCACTACGATCAACAGCGATTGGATTAATCATTTTGAAAAACCAGCCAAAAACAGGAATATTAAATAATTCTTTTTTTACGATCCAAGAATGTTTAGGAATAATTAGTTGCATGAAAAAATTCTCCCAAAAGGACTGATGATTGGATAATACTATATAAGGAGTATCAGGAGGTAAATTTTCGATACCTTCTACTTCGTATTTGATACCAACTATGAACCATAATAAATAAATATAGACATAAGAATAAAATACTGAGCATTTATAACGAAAATCATAGCTAGCATTTATTAAATAATGCACTGGAAGACATATAAACAAAAAAAATGCTAGTGAAAAAATGCTGATTATAGTATAAAAAATCAGGATTCGAAAATACCAAAGCATAATATAAATATTTTATTTGGGAATTAAAAATAAGAATTATATATTAATGTTTTGTTTTTGTAAAAAAAATGTTTGTTTATCTCACAAAAGGATAATTTTTATATGAAAAAAATTGCTTTATCTGGAATTCAAGTTACGGGTAATTTACATCTTGGTAATTATCTTGGTTCAATTAAAAATTGGCTTACAATGCAAGAAGATTACGATTGCTATTTTTTCTTAGCAAACTTACATTCCATAACTATAGAGATCCCTGCAGAAGAATTACGAAAATCAACATTAAGTACCGTAGCATTATATTTAGCTTCTGGTCTTGACCAAAAAAAAGTAACAATATTTCCACAATCAAGAGTATATGAACATGCTGAACTTGCTTGGATTCTAAGTTGCGTGACTCCAATAGGTTGGCTTAAAAGAATGACCCAGTTTAAAGATAAAGCTGGCAAGAAACAAGATTTAGCCAATACTGGTTTATTTACTTATCCTGTACTTATGACTGCTGATATATTGCTTTATGATGCAGATGTAGTACCAGTTGGTGATGATCAAAAGCAGCATCTTGAAATAGCTCGTGATATAGCAGGAGCTATAAACCGAAGATTTAATCAGGAAATTTTGAAAGTTCCAGACTCACTAATTCAAGGAATTGCTACTAGAGTTATGAGTTTGCGTGATGGGACAAATAAAATGAGTAAATCTGATAGTAGTGAAGCTAGCCGTATTAATTTAATCGATGATAAAGATGTTATAAGCCAAAAAATTAAGAAAGCTAAAACTGATAATATTGCAGAAATAAGCTATGACCCTGATAATAGACCAGAGATTAGTAATTTAATTAATATCTATGCTGCTATTACTAATAAAAAACCTAGTGAAATAGTTAGTATTTATCAACATGGCGGTTTTGCTAAATTTAAATCTGAGTTAGCTGATGTGATTATTAGTGAATTAGAACCAATTAACAAAGAATATCATAAACTAATGAATGATACTGATTATTTGTTAAAATTGTTAGAAAAAGGAACAGAGCAAGCCAGAAAAAAGGCTAATAAAACTTGTTCCAGAATTAAAGAATCCTTTGGATTAATTTAACTATATACCCAAGACGAATGAAAAACCTGTTTTTTTAAGAAAGAATAATTAAGCCATTATCTTTATTAAAAAACACTTCCGTATCGCTGAATATGCAAGAGTTTTTAAATTTGATCCTGTCTCAATTATTCTTTCTTAAAAAAACAGGTTTTTCATTCGTCTTGGGTACAGTCATTAACCGTTAATATACTTCATGTGATTGATCTGAAGGAACTCGCAAAAATGGATCTTCATCTATAGTTTTTGGAACATATTTTAAGGGTTTAAATAATTGATTATAATCCTCTATTTTAAATGCTTCTATTATAGCATTATCAGCTGTTGAAGGCTCGCCAGTATCAGGGTCTACTGCTACTAGTTGAATTGAGTCAGGTACTTCGAAAGGAATTGATGGGTCATATTCATAAGCATTTTGCATGAAATCAATAAATATCGGCAAACATACTGTTGCACCAAATTGCCTACGACCAATACTCTTAGGCCTGTCATATCCAACATAAGTACCAACTACTATATTTGGAGTCATCCCAATATACCATGTGTCTTTACCCTCATTACTAGTGCCTGTTTTTCCAGCTATAATTTTATTAAGTATCTGAGCCTTTCTACTAGTACCACGATGTAGGGCTCCATTTAATATTGATATTATTTGGTAGCTAGTAGCTTCATCAGTAATAATATGCTCTTCCTTTTTAGGTAAAGTTGGTGGCATAATGACGGTGTCGTTAATGTTATTATGAACATTACATTCTGCACATTCACTATAATCTCTTTTATAAATAATATGACCATTACGGTCTTTAATAAGTTCAATATAATGTGGTGTTACACTACGGCCTTTATTAATAAACACACCATAAGCAGTAATAATTTTAGAAAGTGTAGTTTCCATGGCACCAAGAGTAATCGAAGGAAAAGGTTCTGGATCATCATTAATACCAAATCTTTTGACTACTTCTGCAACTTTATTAAACCCTGCAAATTGCCCAGCACGAATTGTCACCATATTAATCGATTTTTCTAAACCGCTACGCATCGTCATAGTACCTAAAAATTTGCTATTATGATTTTTTGGTCTCCATAAAGGTAGACCTGGACCTTGTTCAATTTCTACTTGTGAATCTTCATATAAATCTGTTGGTTTACCACCATTCTCAAGAGCTGCTAAATAAACAAATGATTTTATCAAAGAACCAGGTTGCCTTATTGCTTGCGTAGTACGATCGAATTTACTAACTGAAAAATCATAACCACCTTCAGCAGCAATTACTTTGCCACTTTTTGGCTCCATTACCATAATTGCTCCATTGATCACTGGTATTTGAGCCAACTCATAATCTTTGTTGTTTTTTTTCTTTCTGACTGCAATAATATCGCCTGAATCTAATATAGTTTTGACAGATTTTATGTTAGTTCTGGTCCATTTCATATCTTTAAGCTTTAACGTTTTATGATCACCATCTTTCAAACCTATTTTTGCTTCAAGTTTAGTAACGTTTAACACTACAGCAAGATCATATTCTCTAATACCTGGCGGTGGTTTCATCTTATTTAATTGCTGCTTCCAGTTATCTAGAGAAATATTAGTAATTGCTTTTCGAAACCCTTTTTTCCTATCAATCTTCACAATACCACGACGCAAAGCGCCTGCTGCATGTTTTTGTGCTTCTGAATCAAGGCAAGTAATTATAGTAAGTCCTGCGGTATAAAAATATTCTTTACCAAACATATCAATTACTTCTTTTCTCACCTGCTCAGCGTAATAATCTGCAGTAATAGTTTGTACCTTATCTGGTTTATGTAATATAATTGGTTCAGCTATAGCTTTTTTTGCTTGAGTTTTGGTTATATATCCATCACTATACATCCGGCCTATAATGTAATCTCTGCGTTCCTTAACGCGATCATAATTTTTTTCTGGATCAAATCTTGAAGGAGATTTTGGCATCGATGCTAAAACTGCTGCTTCATTTAAGGTCAACTCTTCTACAGATTTATTAAAATAAGTAAGGGCAGCAACAGCAACACCATATGCTCCTGTACCTAAGTAAATTTGATTCAAATAAAGTTCTAATATTTCATCTTTAGTAAATACTTGCGTAACCATATAAGAAAGTATTGCTTCTTTAATTTTTCTTTCATATGATTTTTCTGAAGAAAGTAAGAAATTTTTGACTACTTGCTGAGTAATAGTTGAGCCACCATGCAAACCTCTACCTCTGCGATTTTGTAAAACATTAGAAAAATTTCTGATCGCTGCTCTAACTATTGATAAAATATCTATACCCACATGCTGGTAAAAATTCTTATCTTCTCCAGCAACAAATGCGTTAGATAAAATTTTGGGAATATTATTAATTGGTACAAATATACGATGTTCTTTGGCATATTCTTCCATCAATTTACCATCAGCAGAATACATTCTAGTAACTGAAGGTGGATAATAATCTTTTAATTGTGAATAATCTGGAAGATCTCTGCTATAAGTATATATAACATAAGTTGCAACACCGATGCCGATAAACCCGCATAATATGCATAATTTGATGGATAAAATAATAAATCTTAGCATTAATTCACATGTTATTAGTTGACTACTCTACCAGCTAAACTATTTGGCATAGCTTTAACAATTTTTACATTAATAATATTACCAAGTAAATTTTTATCTGCATTATCAATATAAACAGACTGCATATATGGTGTTTTACCAATAAGTTGTCCCTCATATTTACCTTGTTTCTCAAATAATACAGGCAAAATTTGTCCAACAAAGGAAGCATTACATTCAAATTGTTGTTTAGTTAATTCTTGTTGTAATATCGCTAAACGTTCTGTTTTAACTTCTTCTGGTACTTGCTCTCTTGTCGCAGCTGGTGTTCCAGGTCTTGGACTATATTTAAATGAAAAACATTGGCTATATTTTACTTTTCGAACTAAATCCATAGTATCAGCAAAATCCTCATCAGTTTCTCCAGGAAAGCCAACAATAAAGTCTGAGGATAATATAATATCTGGACAAGATTCTCTCAAATTATCAATGATAGCAAAATATTCTTCCCTGCTATGTTTTCTATTCATTAATTTTAAGATCTTATTTGATCCTGATTGCACTGGTAAATGTAAAAATGGCATTAATTTTGACTCACTACCATGCAAGGCAATTAAAGCATCATTCATGTCACGTGGGTGTGATGTAGTATATCTAATCCTTTCTACACCTTTAATAGTTGCAACGTGACTGATTAATTCTGCTAGGTTAAAATTTTTCTCTGCTTCAGATTATGCCTTTCTCATATCATATGCCCGAAGACTAAAGGTACTGGGCGGACTCAACATTGGAGGAAACGCCAATATCATCTATCGCCATGCTGGAAATTTTGCCACTGCATGGGGTTATGGGATCGAC
>JABSSF010000055.1 GCA_013214485.1 Rickettsiaceae bacterium
GATCCTCACGCCAA
Organism: Rickettsiaceae bacterium; assembly: GCA_013214485.1. GTDB lineage: Bacteria > Pseudomonadota > Alphaproteobacteria > Rickettsiales > Rickettsiaceae > JABSSF01. The sequence goes on from JABSSF010000055.1 coordinate 15, forward strand.
CCAAAGGTTGGCTCAGGATGACGGGTTTGGGCAGCTTCATTGCAAGAAAATTTATGTTCGTGGTAATCCAAAGATAAAATCATAAATTAAAAATATAGTTGCTATTTATTAATTATTACTCTATATTCGCTCTGTGCTTTTTGTGTCACAAATATATTATTAACGTAAAGCTAGATTAAGTCTATCGTTGACTAAGCAAAGGGGTTATGTTAAAAAATAACGTTAAATGGTTTGATGTCTTTAAAGTGAATTAAAGGCGTTTTAAGTTTGGTTGTTAAGCCTTGAAATTGGCTTTACTGCTGAGTTTTAGGTTTTTGTAATTTATTTGTGGCAATAAAATAATTAATATAAATAAATTGACTAAAAATAACGTTGTTTAAAGCTGTCAACTAAAATATTTAATAATAAAAAATTTAATAATTAACCATAAATAAAAAGGATAAAATATTATGGCAAAATTTAATAAAAATAAAATCGCAAAAAATCTTTTAACTACAGTATCTGCTTTGTCAATCCTGACCGCAGGTGTCTCTACTTCAAATACTGCTTATGGTGCTGTTGCTGCTGATACCTATGTAACTAATGGTCCTTTTCGACTCGATAATTCAGTTGGTTTAGATTTAGCTGCAGGAGGGGCTGCTCCAGTAGGGGTTATAGAAAACAACTCAGTGATACAGTATGGTGCTGGTGGTCATACGGGTGCATCTAATGGCGGCGCTGGTGGTAGGCTTTTTAGACTTAGAGCCTTTGATATGGCTAATGCTGGTGGTGGTCAGGATTTTGTCGTCTCAGCTGGAGATACTGTCGAATTAGGAGGTGTTAGAGGGGTAGCAAATGCTCTAAGTACACAAATTGCAGCTGGTGGAACACTTAAGCTTATAGACACAGATGATTCAGCTAATGTACTTGGTGGATATACAAAATTATCAAGAATAGATTATGCTGGTGCAGGTACACTTATTATAAAAAGTGAGGCAGCAGCCCCAGCCCCAACAACAATTATTTCGCCTACATTTACAACTGCTGATCCTAGAACTGCAGTTTTAGATGTTCAAAGTAATGTAAAAATTGATAATACTACTCTTGATTTACCTAATGATGTCCTTGCAAAGGTAGGAGTTATAAAAATAGCTGATAACGTAAAGGCAGAATTTCTTATCACAAATAATGGTGCTGGTGCTGCTGGTGTTGTTGGAGATTATTCTGTTGCAGCAGCAGCAGGTGGTTATGCTGGGGTGAAGGAGAATGCAACATTCCAAATTACTTATGATGCGAACGGGTGGAATGATTTAGAGTTTAGAGTTCCTGCTGATAATCCATTTATATTTGGTGGTATTGATAATCATGTTAATTTTGTAATTAGTGCAACAGGTGGCGGTGGTGCAGGAGATTTAACTTTTAAGGGTATTGGAGTAGTACCTCAGAATATGGGTGTAAGTCTGAATAATGCTCTGAAATCAGTTACAATAATAGGTGATGCTACTGATGAGGTAGGTTTTACAGGTGGAGGTGGTGCTAATGCTAACGTAGATATATTTGCTCACACAATAAAGATAGGTACGACAGGCGTCCCGAATACTCACCCTGCTAAGGTAGTATTTGGTAACGTTGGTTATCAAAGTGGTGTTGCGGTAAATGGTGTCAAGGAACTTGGTAATATCATAATGTATAGTGATACTGGAGTTATAGAGATAAATAAGTCTAATAATGTTGCTTCTACAGTAACGGCTAACATTTTGAATGAAACTATTGGAGGTAATGGAACAGGAACAATAAAAGTTGATGGTGCTGCTGTTCATCAAATAAAGGGTAATATTGGTGCTGAGGGTAAGGCTTTTGCAATAGTAGAGGTAGTGAATGGTGCTGGTGGTGGCCTTACATTAGGGAATGGTATAAACCAAGATTTAGCATTATATGCAACTAATTTAAAAGCCAGTGATGCTGCTAACGTAATAAAAATTGATAATGGCGTAAAAAGCTACACTATTAATGCCCAGCTAAATGCCAATGCTGATGGTAATGGTCAGTTAGAAGTGAACAATCAAAATACTATAATTACTCAAAGCACTAATGGTGCATCGTTTGGAAAATTAACAGTTAATCAAAGTAAAACTTTAACCTTTAGAAAGGATGGAGCAGCAGGGAATATAGTTATAAATGTAGATGAAGTCAGATTATCTGGTGCTAATACTAATGCAGCAACTATGAAGTTTGTTCGTGGTACTGATAATATGGGAACTAAGCTTGTTGGGAATATAGACATGACTATGAATCTTAGAGTAGGTCAAGCTGGATTACAAGGTGCTGGTAATGATTTAGCACATATAGAAGTAGATGAGGTTAATGCAATAATTACAGGAGTAAATTTAGTAGGAGGTGGTAACCCAATTCGTAAGATAACAGTTAAGAATGGCGGAAGCATAACATTACCACACACAACAACATTTTCTGATTTAAATACTGCTGTATTAATATTAGATGGTGCAACATCAACAGTTAAATTACCAAGTGAAGCTGCTAATGTCTTACTTACTGCTGGTGCTAATGCTCCTTTTATTGCTGCTAATAACAGTGGTGATGGGGTGGTGCAATTTGATGGACTAGGTACTGCTGGATTAAATATTGGAGTAGGTGAAGCAAATAAGCCTGTAGGAACAATGCGAGTTCTAGGTTCGGCAAATCCTGCTGCAACAATAAAATGTGCAAAAGCAGTTTTTATAAATAACCTTGATATTGGAATTGATAAAGATGGGAATCATGTAGCTGCAAATCATCCGATTCAGTTTGATGCAGGTGCTACTATAGGTTCATTCAATGTAGCTACTGGTGTTGATGGTGGTGCTGAAGCTGCAGCTACTGCTAAATTAGTAATTCCTAACATAGCAGCTTCAGTAGTAAAAATAGGAGGTGAAATAACTAAAGATAATGCTGATAGCACAACGGTCGAGGGTAGACATCAAAAACTGCACAACAATATTCGTATTGATAATAGAATAGCATTAAATGACAATGGTAATAGTGGTAAACTTGTATTCCAGGCAAAAGGTGATAAGGCAGATGTTACATTTGACTTCCTTAATAAGGTCATAGTAGATCCACTGAATGATAACAAAGGGTTAATTGGATTTTCTGCAGTAAGTGTAAACGCAAATGGTAAAACCAAATTAATAGTAAAGAATGGTACTTTTAAAGCTACTGGTAACCAATTAAAGCAAATTAATTTTAGTGGAACTAATGTTGGTGACGAAATTGTTATAAATAATTCTACATTTGGAGCTAATGCTGGTATTGCCATCACTGGTAGTGTAAAAGTTACAACTAGTGATCCAGGTAGTATTGTAGGTGTAGGTGCTGGAGACACAACTATTACGGGTCAAAATGCTGTTTTAGCATTTGCTCCAACTGCAAATGTAAACATTAATACTGGCGATGCTGCTGGTAGGATAAGATTTGCTGGTCATGTTGATGCAACGTTACTACTGCAAGATAAATCTGCTGCAGGGGCTGTAACATTCACTGTTACAAATAGTATAGATCCAAATGGGCAGTTTGGTAGAATACAAGTAGAAGGCACTTCCAACACAGATGGCAATGGAGATCTTCTACCTACAATATTAGATGGAGGAGGAGTTGGTATTAAGTATTTAGGAGGTGATAATCCTAATCAATTAAGATTATTACAAGTTACAAAAAATTCAGTTAGAATACAAAATGATCTAAGTTTAGATAAGACGCTTGCACTTACTTTAGATGAAGGAACCTCTTTAAGCTTTATCGATGCTAATGGAGTTTCTGATGGAAGAGTAATAGTAGATGTTAATGATGTTGCTGCTGGTGGTGGTGCTATTACTTTAGAAGATAACAGTACCTTTGAACTAAATATTACAGGCAAAGATATGGCTCATGGTGGTGGTAAGTTGGCTATTAAGAAGGATGCTACCTTTAGAATAATCACTGATAAAGTTGGTGCTGATAGCACATTTAGAGTAATAGTTGACCCATTAAATGCAGTCAACGATGGTGAGGGTATAGTAGAATTAAAGGCGACTAATACTGGTAATTTACTGATTGATGGTAACAATTTAGGTGCTGCAAATCGTTTAAAACATGTAACAGTGGAAAATACAGGTGATGGTATAATAGCCTTGAATGATCCTGTTGATATTAAGGCTCAAAAGATAACTATTAAAAATGGATCAACATTAGAAGTAAAAACCAAAGGAAATGAAATACTTGACACACCAGCTGCTACTGGTGGGGTGATTATATCAGATGCTGCTACTTTGAGAATAGGTACTGTGAATTTAAACAAACAGGCTCCAGTGGTAAAGACAAATAGTATAACATTTGCAACTGATAGCTCAAAATTAGAATTTACAACTGCTGATTTAACTCATACGATTACTATAGCAGCAAGAGATAATAAAAATGCCTTACTTGCTGATGAGGCTGGTAAAGATGCTACAAAAGGACTAATAGAAATAAAATCCACTGGTCCGAATGCGATTACACTAGCGTCAAATGCAGCAGGAGTTGAATCTATTGGTGAAGCCGGTAGTAGATTTAAGAAAATGATTTTTACTGGAACAGATGCTAATAGTAAAGCAATAGTTGATGCAAGTAACTCTTTATACGTTAAGGAAATAGAGAGTAAAATGCCTGAAGTTACGTTCAATGGGAAAATAGATTCAGGAGATGATAGTAGTCTTAAGGTTTATGGTGATGGTAGTAAAGTAACATTTACTGGAGATACCACTATTGAAACTATATATTTAAATGATCCTCAAACAGCAGGGAATGGTACAGAAGTTAATTTTGTTACTCCTGCTCTCGCTGGTGGAGTTGCACAGAAAGTCTTTAAAGCAAACATTAAACCTGTAGCAGTAACTGATGCTACTAAGGGATTGGTTAATTTCACTACTGACAAAGGAACAGTTTTATTTGACTCTGGAAATTCTGTGTTGAACTTTGATGGTGAAATACAAAAAGACGCTGCAGTGCAAATAGGCACAGTAGAATTTAAAGGTACTAATATCATAAATTTAAAGAAGGACAATGCTACTTATACTGCTAAAGAGTTTAAGTTTAATAATGGCGTTGTCCAAGTAATTAATGCAGCCAAAGGATCAAAATTTATAGGTAAGCTAACTAGTGCAAATGTAAGAAATCATCGTTTAAATTTCCTTGGTTCAGATTCAGATGATAATCCGGCAGAAATTATAGGTCAATTAAACGGAGGTGCTGGTGTTGCTAATATAATGGAAATAGGAGTAACGGCTCCTGGTACATTAAAATTAACAAATTTTAATCCTGCTAATGCAGTTACTCAGCACATAGCAAAAATTAACTTGGCTGATGCAGAAGCTGTGTTAAGAGTAGGCCATAATGTAAATATTAACGCTGATTCTAATCCAGGAGAACTTACTACGGAAATTGAAGTTTCTGATGGAGCAACGATAATTTTTGAAGGTACCGCACAATTTAAAGCCTCTGCTATAGGTGCTGGTGGTGGTGCTGTAGTGCCTAAAGTAGATATTACCATAGATAAAAACAATAATAGTACAGATACTGCAACGAAGGTTGCTAAACTAACAGGTCAAATAGATGCATTTGGAGTAATAAGTTTACTAGGTTCAGGTACTTTAGATATTGCTAAAGCAGGTGCTAATAATATAACTAAAATAGATCAGGTGTTATTAACGAGTGCAAATGTTGGTAATCTTACAATTAGTGATAGCATGACTATAACGAAAGGTGCTGGTAAAACAAATTTATTAATTGGCCAACCAACAGCTTCAGGTGGTAACCCACTTAATAAATTTACTATTGCAGGAGCAGGAAAAACAATAACATTAGGTACGGATGTATCAATCTGTGGTAATAGCATTACGGGTGCAGGTGACTCAATAATCAAAACCAATGGTAATAATAAGTTAGATGCTGGTTCTATTACTAGTATAGCAACAGTTGAAGCTACCGCTGGTACATTAGAAATAAATGCCCCTAATATTAATATAACAACAATTAAATTAAAAAATAATACCACATTAACATTTGGTTCAAATGTAAATGAGGTAAACACAAATATTATTCCTAATAACGCTATAGTTGTTGCCCCTAATACTATTTCTATAGGAAAAGTAGTATTTAAAAACGCTAATAAAGTTTCAGTTTCAGGTAATATTGGTTTTGATGCTAATAATAAAATTAATGATTTGGAATTAAATGGGGCTAGTGTTGAATTTAGTAATCAAGCAAAGATTAACATTACGAATTTATCACTTACTGCAGGTAATCCGTTAACGCTTTCTGGAAAACAACTAAATTTACAGAGTATTGGAAAGATTACAGCAGAAAAAGCTAACCATACTATTCAAATATCAGGGAATCAGAAATTTCAATCTAATATTACATTAGCTGATAATGGTGGTTTAACACTTCAATTATCAGGAGATAGTGCTTACTTAACTATTGATGCTACTTCTATAACAAGTTTAGATGGTGCAGTGTTAAGTACTACGGAAAATAATAGTGGTGTTATAGAATTGAAGAAAGGAGCCGCCAATTTTAGTTTTGATGATGTTGGTAGTAATGGAGCTAGATTTGAAAAATTCATTGTTGAAGGTACTGGTACTAATATAGCGGGAACAGTAACTGCCAATAGTATCTATTCAAATAATATTGAAATAAAGAATGTAGATTTAAGAGTTGCTAGTTGTATATCTGCAAGTAATGTTGGCTTCAAAAGTACTGATACTAAGTTTAGTATTTTAGCTGATGATATTGATTTAAGTAATACTACATTTAAGTCTGTAGGTGGTCCAAGTAATGGTGTTTTAAGTATAAGCAACAAGGATATTAAACTAGGGGCTATTGGTGGAGCGAATAATGAAAAACTAGCTAAATTTGAAGCTACTAGTACAACAGGTGGCAATTTAACTTTTAATGGTGATGTTTTTGCCGATACAATTAATATTGCGAAATATACAGTTTCCTTACCAAAAAGCAGTACATTATTTAGTGGAAACACAACCTTTAGTGGTTCAACAATAGACTTAGGTAATAAACAGCTAACAGTACAAAATGGTCAGATAATAGCTGATTCAATAACTGTTAATACTACTATTAATAGTGAAAATGACTTAGGTAGAATTAATATAGGTACTAATAATAATGATAAGGTTACAATTAATGGTAAAGTAACTATTAATGTGACAGATAATGTTTTGCCTGCTAGAAATAGTCAAAGCTATACATTTGCTAATGTTAAAGCTGATGGTGATGTTACTAAAGATCAATTTAATTTAAACCTTAATAGGTTATTTGTAGATTGGACAGTAGATGTAATTAACGGTAAAGTGATTATTACTCAGACAAATAAAGGTGAGAAAGGTATAAAAGATATTGCTGATGGTACTGTTGTAGCAACACTAAGTGATAACAACTTTGGAGCGTTAGCTAATGCGGATGGAAATACTCAAGCACGTCAGTGGTTTGCAGATGTCAATAAAGCTAATAAAGATCAAGCCAAAAAGATATTTGAAGCATCTATAGCAGGTCCAAATAGTTCTGCTTCTAATAACCAGCTAGGATTGGTAGGACCACAAAATACGATTGCTGGTATAAATAATGCTGCTAGTGATATTATGTCAAATAGATTAACGGGTTTTAGTTTAACTGCACCACAAGGTAGTAATTCATTAACTAGTATTGATGATGATTCAAGTGTTGATTATGCAGCTGCTGAAGCTGAATCAGGGGTTGCTGCTGGTGATACTGATCAAGAGCGTCATGGTGTATGGGCTAAGCCTTTCTATAATAAAAGTACTCAAAGAAAAAGTGAAGCAAGTACAAGTAACATCTCAGATTCATTTGGTACAGCATTTGGTTTTGATACTAAACCAAGTGATGATTCAGCAGTAGGTGGCGCTATTACTTTAGTTAATACAAACCTTAAGCTAAAAGGTTTCAAATTTGGTGATAAAAACAAAATTAATTCAATTATATTCTCTTTATATGGTTATAAAGAAATAATGGATGAATTATTTGTTCAAGGGGTCTTTAATGTTGGTACAAGTAACATTAAAACTTTAGAAAAACGTTTCACAAGTGATGATGTAGTTGAAACAGCTGAAGGTAAATATAATTCTATGTCTATCGGTGGTGAAATACTGACTGGATATAGATTATCTGTGAGTAAGGAATTAACTGTTATGCCAATGTTTGGTTTTGGTTATACTAGAATTAACAGCGGTAGTTATAAAGAAACTGGTACATCATTCCAGAACTTACAAATTACTAATAAATCTGTACAAAAACCAGATGTAATAATTGGTCTTGCAGCACAGACAATTCCATTTACTATTAATGAAGTTGATTATACTCCAGAAGCACACGTTTATGCTAGATATGACCTAAAAGGTGATAATGTTAGATCTGATGTGAGAATTGACGGTGTTGACGGTCCACTTTATGTTAATAAAGTAAAAGCAGACAGATTCCGTACTAATGTTGGTACTAGTGTATCTGCTAAATATAACCAAATGGAATATACAGCTGGTTATGATGTAACTGTCTCTAATAAGTCACTAGGACATCAAGGTTCTTTCAAAGTGAAAGTACATTTCTAAAACTATTTTGTAAAACTAAGAGATTAGTGATTAAAAGGCTTAAAGCGCGATGTGTTTTAAGCCTTTTTTTTACATAAGTGTTTTGATTTATCATGGCGTCTATATAATCAAATCTGGATCCTCACGTCACCATAGTCAATCAACTTGAAAAAGGGATTATCAAAACGTCATCACGAGCCAACCTTTGGTCTTCCGCGTGCGATCCAGATTTGATTATATTACATATATTTTCTCTGGATTGCCACGAACACCAGTGTTCTCGCAATGACGAATCCTAGTTCTCTCTTGGCTTATAGGTCATTAATCACGAGCTGATTTACTTGAACAAGAAATCCCTTTTTCAAGTTAGTTGACTATATAGGTGACTCGTAATACGGTTCGCTCCCTTTTTCAAGTTAGTTGACTATATAGGTGACTCGTAATACGGTTCGCTCCCTTTTTCAAATTATTTGACTATATATACCCAAGACGAATCAAAAACCAGATTTTTAAGTTCGAAAATTAAGTTATTATCTTTATTAAAAAACGCTTAGTTATGCCTGAATAGGCAAGAGTTTTTAAATTTGATGCTACCTCAATTTGCTTTCTTAAAAAAACAGGTTTTTCACCCGCCTTGGGTATATTTACGACTAAAGAGAATCTACAAAAAACTAATTGTAAACATGGTTTAAGCAAAATGCTTTTGCAATTAATAGTTTTATGATACAATAAATATATATGACTATTATATTATAACTTTAGAAGGGAGAAAATTATGGAAAATAATCAATTTGATTTTATGCAATTCATGAATCAAGAGGCTTTATTAAAATCCATGCAAGGGATGCCCGCTTTTGATTTTTCATCATTTGCTAACATAGTAAAAAGCAATGCAGAAGCAATTACTTCCACTAATCAAATGGCTTCTGAAAGTATGCAATCTATTTTAAAAAGAGGAGCTGACTCTTTGCAAAAAAATGCTACTGAGATGTTTAATTCAATGAAAGATGCTACCTCTGCTGGAGATGTTGAACAAATGTCTTCTTGTCAGCAAAAATATTTAAAATCTACGATAGAAAATAATATTAATAATACTAAAGAAATTCTAGATATGACTTCAAAGTCAACCAGGGAAGTACTAGATGTTTTTGGTAAAAGCATGAGTGAAAATTTAAGTAAATCCTTTAAGAAATAGTATATATTTGCCAAATATGGATCGTCACGCCAACCAACAGGTTGGCTAACGATGACGGTTTGAGTGCATCGTGAACGGACACATCTCTATTTATTTTTTAATTTATTAGCTATTTTATATATTTCATTACGACTAAAATTATTCTTGTATTTTTGATAAATAATATCAGTAGCAGTTTTAGCGCTGTTATTTTGTTGTAGTTGTAACAGTAATTCTGCAGTTATTTGTTTAATGCTGATTTCTGATTCTCCTTTACCTGAAATAAGTAAAACTATCTCTCCGCGTGGCTGGTGCAACTTATAATAATCATAAAGATTAGTTAGCAAATCTAATTTTGTTTCTTGAAATATTTTAGTCATTTCACGAGCAACACAGGCTTCTCTGTTACCAAGCACCTGAATAGCAATTTCTAATGAGGATAATAATCTATTACTAGTTTCAAAAAAAATTAAAGTAGTATCAAGTTCTTTAAACTCAGTAAATAATTTTTCTTTAGCAGCTAAAGTCTTCGGTAAAAAACCTAGAAAAGTGAAACGATCTGTTGGCATTCCAGAAACAGTTAAAGCTGCAATAGGTGAACAAATTCCAGCTATTACTTCTACGAAATAACCATCTTGTTTTAATTGTTTTACTAATTTGTAACCTGGATCAGAAATAAGCGGTGTGCCAGCATCAGAAATTAAGCTAATTACTTTGTCGTTATCGATCATTTTTGCTATCTCAAGCCGTCTTTTTTCGTTACTTTTATCATTATAAACTAAAAGCGGATTACTAATCTCATGTTTTTCTAGTAATTTGCGTGAAATTCTGGTATCCTCACATAATATAGTGTCAGAATTTTTTAAGGTATTAATAGCCCGTAAGGTGATATCATTTAAATTACCTATAGGTGTTGATACTAAGTAAAGACCAGGTTTAAGATTCATTATTACTAATTTAAAATTTTATTGATTGATTATTATGATTAATAATATAAAACAAAAATTCTTAAAGTCTATTTTATCTCGCATTTTTTTTCCAATATTATTAATTGCCTTAAGTTCTTGTTCGCAATTTTTTAATCCTAAAGATAGTTCTACTATTGATGTAGCTATTTTATTGCCTATTACAGCAGAAGATGCAACTTTTAGCAGACAATATGCGCAGATGATTAAGATGGGGCTGAATAATAACAGTAAAATAACTATGCGGGTTAAAGTTTATGATTCTAGTACTAATGAGAAATTAGAACAATCACTTAAGGCAATTAATAGTAATAGAACAGACATTATTATTGGCCCTATTTATTCGGCAAAAGCTAGACAGGTGGCAGATTATATTAAAGGTAAAAATATTACGATGATTACTTTATCAAATAACCCAGTGCTTGCTGAGAAAAATGTTTTTGTCTTTGGTCATGCTCCAGGTCGTCAAACTGAAGCTATTACTAACTATTTCTTACAAAATAATTACAAAAATTATCTTTTACTACTGCCACAAGGGCAATATTCTAAAGCAATGAGTAAAATATTAAAAGACCGTATTACGACTAAAGGAGCAACTTTAGCTAGAATGGAATTTTACACTAATTCTCCAGAAAACATTAATAAAGCAGTTAAAATCATTTCTGATGGTGTCGATAGTTTAAATGAAATAGACTATAATTTAACA
>JABSSF010000056.1 GCA_013214485.1 Rickettsiaceae bacterium
ATTTTCTTAAATGTGCCATTACATCAGATCATAGCACTATACTTTTAAATATTAAAGTTATTTTTGCTAGTTTCCTTGTTTAGCTGCTGTACCATCCAACACCAATAAAACATCACCTTGATTAACTAACTCCCCTTCAATAACGTTAATTTTAGAAACTATTCCACCTTCTAAATGCTGAATTGATTGAATATGTTGACTTGGAATAACCTCTCCTTGGCTAATTGCTATTTCTTCAACTTCAGTAAACCCTGCCCAAAAAATCATTAATATCACCACAATACTGACTATTACCAAAGTAACTCTTACCATATGTGGTGCTACTGATTCTTCGATCAATACTGATTGCGATAAATAACGTAATTGATCTGCTTTATTATAATTACTTTTTTTCCTGTAAAATATTCTTTTAAAAAAATCAAATGATTTTAACCATATTTTTCTTAAAAAAACTAGTAATCTTAACCATTTCAACATAGATCAATTACCAAATTTATTTATAAAATCTTTAGGTTTTATAACTGCTGGCCTATTTCCTGCTTGCAGTACAATAACTCTATCTGCTAATTTTATGGTATCTTCTCTTTGAGATACAAATAAAACTGTTTTGTTACCTTTAGAATCCATAATTAATTTTTTATAAGCCTCCCCAACTAATCCATTTAATGAAGCATTAGGCATTTCATCAAGTAAAATAATATTACTCTGATCTTTTATCATAACACGAGCAAGGTTTAATATGTAAATAAAACCCGAAGGTAAGTCAGGATTATTACCATAGATTGTAGTATACAAGCCATTTTCTAATAAATTAAAGTCTTCACCTCCACCTACCTTTTTAATAATTCGGTGCAAATCTTCATCATTAGCCAGTGGATTAGCTAATAATAAATTCTCTTTGATTGTACCCTTAAAAAAACTAGGCATTTGAGGCATGTAAGCAATGTAGCGACGTAATTCTACAGGATCTAATTGTTTAATGTTAGTACCATCTATTCTAATTGTTCCTGTTTGTCCACGATAAAGTTTCAATACCAATTTAAGTATAGAGCTTTTACCAGACCCATTAGAACCAGTAATAGCAATAACTTCTCCTGGTTTTATATCAATATCTAAACCAACAAATAACGGCTCACTTTCTGTGCTATAACGCAGACCTAAATTAGTTAACTTAATATTACCATCAAGATGTTTAATTGGTCTTTTCAGTACACTAGGAGTTCTTTCTACCTCAATATTAACCAGTTTATTAATTTGATTAATACTATTTTTTAATTGTTCTACACGGGGCAGCATTGAACATAAAGTTTGTAGAGGTGATAAAATTCGCCAAACGATAATCATTGTTGCTACTAAAGCTCCAATAGTAATTTCTCCTTCCCAAATTAAGTGTACACCATATGCAACAATACCGATACCTGCAAGCATAGATACTGCATGAGCAGCAGACTCTATAGTTGATGATAACATATTTGATTTAAAGCTAGCCATTGAAGCCTTACTCATTTTATCTTTATATTTAATCCACCAATTATCTGCCATACCATTATAGTGTAACACATGCATTTTCATTAACGTCTCTACTCCATGTTGCTGTTTTACTGCTCCTGCTCTTGCAGCTGAGTGAATAGAAACCCTTAATCTAGACTGATAAATATATAACAAAACTACAAATACTAGCATTAATGCAATTGGGATATAAACAATGGAACCTGCAATCAGCCAAATAGCTAATAATAAAATAATCGTAAAGGGGAGCTCTATAACCACTGAAAACAAAGGGCCAACAAAAAACTTCCTTACTGACTCAAAGGCTTTAATCCTTGATATTTGTGCTGATATTGATAACCCTTCAGTATATGAAGCTTTCATTAAAAGCAATCGTTCAAAAATCGTATTACTAACAATATTATCTAACCTACATCCCAACCAAACTATTGATTTTAGCCGTATTACTCTTAAAATAGCTTCACCTGTAACTGCAATAACTACACCTATTATTAAATATTTCAAAGTATCAGTAGAACCTGAACCAATAACCACATCATATATTGACATAATAAATAATGGCATTGCTAATGCTAAAGTATTAATTACAAAACTAGCAAAGATAATTTCTTTAACTATTGGATGAAAACGATAAAACAAAATACTAAACCAAGAAAGACCAGCCGAAGATTTAACTTGAGTATCTTCTTGCATTTCTTCTGTATTTATCTTGCTAAAAAAATAAACACTACCCCAAAAACTATTACTTGGTTTAAATTCTACTTTTTGTTTTCGTCTACTGTCAAAAGCGGTAATTATACCATTTTCTTTTTTTAGCAGTACAAGCGGTGCTAAGTTATTATTCGGTACAAACAAACATGGCATTAATCTATAATCAACATCTTGCAAGTTTAATTCCATATTATCACTTTTATACCCTAAATGAGACATAGTGTTTAATATATCCAGTAAATCTACTTCTCTTCCCTTTATATAAGGTAGTGATTCAAATAAATGACGTATATCACCATTCCAATTTAGTGAACTTATTAACATTGCTAAAGAAGTTACATATACATGTTCTTGCTTAGAAAGTTTTGGCACTAGATTATGCATATCAAATAATTCCATTAGTTCATCAATTTGATCAGTATTGCTATAACTAATTTTATCATTTGACATTATCATGTTATTTATTGCTTTAGTCATAATCTTAAAGTCCTATAAGGTTTTATATCGTATAATCTACTATCATTAATCTGAATTGGTTTTAGGGTTTTATTTTCCAAAATAAATTCCCTGGTGGCAATCCTGGTGATGTTATGATCATCAGTTACTATAATCATTGCTACCTTACCTTTTAGTAAATTTAACAATCTAATTAGCTGATTATAACCTGCTTTATCCAATCCCTTATCAGCATTATCAAATAAAATTATTTTAGGTTTATGTAATAGAACTCTAACTATGGCTATTTTTTGTTTAATTCCAGGTGGAATAATATCAGCTATCCCATCACTAATCTGAGTATCATAACCTTCTGGCAACAGAGCTATTTCTTTATCCATATCAAGTATTTTCACTATTTCCATAGCTGCTTTTTCATTTTTTTCTTCAAAAGCAGTTAAATTTTCTAAGATAGTACCTTGGAAAATAATATTTTCTGAAGATAGTACTCCAATATGATGTACTATATTTTCAGATTGATATTTCTCTGCTGAAATACCATTTATTTTTACAGAACCACTACTTGGTATAGTTATTCCAGCAATTAATTTTAAAAATATTGATTTACTAAAATTTTCACTACTATGAATAGCAACAACATCAGGAATATTTATCTCCAAATTAACATCCTTAAATAATACTTCTCCTTCATGTTGATAAGATAAATTAGAAACTTCAATATTTCCTAAATTTTTAGGGTTTGCTCCTTTTTCTCGTTTAATTTGACTCATCTCGAGCATGCCAATAGCCTTTTCTTCTGCTATTGAATAATCTTGATATTGCACCCATAAAAACACTGCTTTTTGAATAGGCTGCATTAAACGTCCTGATAAAAGAACAGTAGCAATAAGAGCTCCAGTGGTAAAAACTCGATCAATAACCATTGGCGCACCTATTGCTACTATGGTAATTATCATTATTTCATTAAATAAAATTCCATAATTATACCCTGTACTACTTATCAATGATGAACGGTAACTAGTAACACTTGATTTTTCTTCTAACCTTTCATATCTCCTAGCAAAAATGGACTCTATTCCGTAGGATTTAATAGTATGAATCCCTTGTAAAGCTTCAATGATAAAATTATATCTATCATCATCAACTTCATCTTGTTCTTCCAATGCTACTTTAAGCTTATTACCCATATACCAAATAATAGTTACGAATATACTAATTAATATAATTGGTACAATAACTAATATACCTGCCAAATAATAAATTAATCCTAAAAACAATATAGCAAAGGGAATATCTAATAAATTTACCAAAGCTTGGCCACCATAAAAATCTCTAAGTTTTGAGAATGATCCAAGATTCTGTAATTGTTTACCAGCCCCTTCACTTGGTAATTTTTCTAAATCTGCATGTATATAATATCGTACAGCATTTGCCGACATAGTATATTCATACACCATTCCTGCCAAACTTGAAACCACTAAATTGGATTTCTGCATTTTAAAATTGCATGGCGGATCATTAAGTTTATATTTTTCAATTATATTCATAAATTACCCTTAACCACCATGTGGATTACCTTGACCATTCTCATGACCAAAAGCATTACCATTGCCATCATCACCCATGTCATCGATATCATCATCATCTTCTCCTTCGTCATCTTCTCCTTGATCATCACCTCCTTCATTGTTATCATCATCAACATCATCTATCCAATTATCATCACCTTCAGGGTCATCCCAATTATCATCGCCAGCGGCAAGATTATCACCACCAATTCCTTGACTGATATTATAATCTTCAACTGCTTTTGCTGGAATTTCACCTTCTATATATTCAATGTGATAATCACTACCAGATTCTTCTGTAAAGAACACGAGCTCATCAAAACCATTTGCTACTTCTACAATAGACTCTACCTTACCATCATTAGAACTGCTTACAGCATCAATCTCACCACTTGCCACTTCTTCACCACTTTTAAAGGCTTTCCATGATGCAGTCTCAACATTATCTGGTGGAGCACCTTCTTGGAATAATGCACGTAGACCAACAGTGACACTCTTTAATTCTAAACCACCAAAATCAATACTTATACCTTCATTACCATGAATTTCTGGATCACCACCTTTAACACCGATTCCACGAACAATATCACCTTTATATTCAAAACCAAATTGCCCTTCTACTTTATTATCTAAGTGACTATAAGGAGTAACAGCTACTTGATATCCTGCAAGTTCTTGATTCCATAGATTGTCAACATCATAATCATTTCTTGGCACATCTCTACCGCCTAAAGTAAATGGTTCAGGATCAGCATTAATCTCTCTGATATTTAAATTAACTATAACATCATTGAAATCATTATCTCCACCACCTCTTAAATCTTCAAAACCTAAGGTTATCTCTCCATCACCACTATGGTTCATATGATCTACACCATCGGCGTTTAAACTCTGTTCTGAGAAAAAGATAGGAGCTCCCTGTCCTGATAAAGCATTACCATCATAAAATGGTATCCATTCACCAGATTCATTTTGTTGGAAAGTAATGGCTGCTCCATCTACTAAACTTAGATTCTTATCAGCACCATCAGGTATCAAGAAGAATCCTATTTCTACTGCTCCTTAAGGAATATTACCTGCTTCATATGCAATAACAACTGCCTCTCCTTCACCTAAAGTATCTTTAACATTGACAAAATCAACTGTACTTGCAATCGGATTACCATTACTGTCTGCAAAATAATGACCAAATGAATTATTGTAGCCAGCATTTGAAGATATTGAATCTAGTTCAATACAGAAATGATTAACGTTTGAAATATCATAATTTCCATTTTCAAGCTGTATTAAACCTTGTTCAGGTGGTTCTTGCTCTTCAATATGCTCTATAATTTCACTAGTGCTAAAGCTATTGCCACCAAATTGGAAGAATTCTGCATTTTCAACAATATCAGTCCCATCACGATCTCCTACAGTATCTTCTACAGTAAAAGTACCATTTTCATTTTGACTAATATTATATTGTTCAATAGGCCCCTGGAAGACAACTATATCACTACCTCCGCCACCTTGCAGAATATCATCACCACGACCAGCAATAATCATATCATCACCACCACCGCCATGCATAGTATCATCTCCCTGGCCTCCTCTTAAGATATCATCGCCTGCGCCTCCACGTAAGGTATCATCTCCTGCTCCACCATGTAATCGATCGTCACCTTGACCACCATGTATGGTGTCATCTCCTTACTGACCTTTTAAAATATCATTACCCTTACCACCACGGATTGTATCATCACCACGACCTCCCATAATTACATCATTACCTTGGCCACCACGTAAAACATCATCTTGATTACCACTAGCAATAATCACATCATCACCTTTACCACCTGATATATTTTGTTGTGTATTACTTATAATATCATCATCAGAACCATTATCGTCAGTACTACTTTGTACAACGACATTTAAAGTAGCATCATTAAAATCATTATCTCCACCACCAAATAGATCTTCCCAACCTATTTTGCCAGAAACGCCATGATTCATGTGATCAATACCATCCGCATTTAAGTTAGTATCAGAGTAAAAAGCTGCTGTAGATTGTCCTTGAATTGCTGTTTCCCCAACAAATGGAGTCCATACTCCTCCTATATTTTGGAACGTAACATCACTACCATCTAAAATTCCTGGATTTAAATTATCACCATTTGGTATTAGGAAAAATCCAATTTGTACCGCCCCTTCAGGTATATCACCTGATTCATAACGTATTATTGCTTGATCACCACGACCTAAAGTATCTTTAACATTCATAAAGTCAATTCTTCCCGAAATAGGATTACCATTGCTATCGGCAAAATAATGCCCAAATGAATTATTAAATCCAGCACTTGAAGCTATTGAATCAACTATTAGTGTGATACCATATCCTTCTATTATTTCATAATTACCATTTCCCATTTGCTGTGGAATCGGTGGATCTGGTACTGGCTCAGGTTCTGGCTCAGGTTCTGGTTCTGGCTGAGCTACTAAATTTAATTCTGGCTGCTCGGCATTTTGATTACTTTCTTCAATTATTTCTAATGGATCTTCTCCTTCAACATTTTCATTCTCTTCATTTCCTGTTTCTTCTTCACTTTCTTCTTCATTCTCAGTAACTTCAGCACCAGTAGCACTTTTTCCTTGGGTTTGCTGCTGACCTGGAACTACTTTAATATCAGAATCATTAATATTTTGACCCTCATTATCAATAGTAATATCATTTTTCCCTACTTTTGAACCACTTTGTCCTACTCCAAGAATATTCAAATTATCTGCATTTTGATCATCACCTGCATCTCCATCATCATTAAAATTTATCGATTCACGCCCTTGATCTAATTCTTCTATTTCTTCAATATCAACCCTGTTAATTTGGCTATTTCCTTTATCTTCTTCAACAACTACTGTTTCTACAGTAAATCCCTCGTCTTCTTCAGCTGTTCCCTTATTTTCTTCATCATGAGTAGCAAGTAACTCTTCCTCTTTACCTGGCTTATCTTCTGCCTCTATTTCTTGAGTGCTTAAATCTTTCTTTTCACCACCCTTTTGTAGCCTATCGAAACGATCAAACTGTTCTCTGCTATCTTGACCTTCTCCACCTTGCTGTGAGTTACCATTCCCTGAACCTGGATTATTTGACTTAGACATAATACATTTACCTCAATTTCATTATATTTAATTTAATAATAACAAATAAAGGTTAAGCATACGTTAACAAATTAAAAAATATCAATAAAATGCTTATTTATTAAATTTTATTAACAATTGAAACCTTGTTTTAAAAAACCAATATGTTACAATGACTTTAATATAGAAAATTCTAAATAAGTTATTTTAAGTCAATAATTTGAAAAATATGTTAAAGAAATACGCAGTAATATTACTAACGATTATAATATTAATTACCAATAGTGCAGAGGCGGCTAAAAAAGGGAAGCGCACGAAAAAAACTGTTAAGCGTCCGATCGAGACAAGTTTAATTGTTGACAGCGAGACTGGGAAAATTTTACATGCTGTAAATGCTGACACTAAAATTTATCCAGCTTCACTTGCTAAAGTAATGACTGTATATTTAATATTTGAGAAATTACAATCTGGGCAACTTTCACTGGATCAAAAATTTACCGTTTCAAAATATGCTTCTAAAGCAATGCCATCAAAATTATATTTAAAAGAAGGGGAACAAATAACCGTGCGTAATGCTATATTGGGATTAGTAGTAAAATCAGCTAATGACGTCTCAAGAACTGTTGCTGAAAATATAGCAGGTTCTGGAAAAAGATTTAGCCGTTTAATGACGATCAGAGCCAGGCAACTTGGGATGAAAAATACCACCTTTACTAATCCTTCTGGTTGGCATGACCCTAGGCAAAAAACTACTGCTATTGATTTAGCAAAATTATCGATTGCGATAAAAAGGGATTTTCCACAATATTACGCTGAGTTCTTTCATAGAAATAGCTTTACTTATAAAGGAAGAGCGGTTAGAGGACATAATAAGGTTAGCGAAAGATACCCTGGAGCTGATGGCCTTAAAACAGGGTTTACAACCCCTGCTGGTTGTAATTTAATTACTAGTGCTACTAGAAAAGGGCGTAGTTTAATCGGCATTGTTACTGGCCAAAGAAGTGCAGCTATTCGTGACAAAAAAATGGTGACTTTACTTGATAAACATTTTGGAGTTAAACCAACAAAATTTACTAAGAAAAAAACTACTAAGAAAAAACATCGTAAAACTAAAAAAAGAACTAGAAGTAATAAAAGAAACATCAAAACTTAAAAAATAGAGTTTTCCGCTCGTTTTGGGTATATCTCTCAAAAAAAATAATTTACTTTGTCAAACTGCTCTATTTTTGTTAGAATTAAATACTTAATAATTAGTTATTGTGGATTTCGATTATGAGTATGGGTTTTGGTCAATTATTAATAATTTTATTTATAATTTTAATATTATTTGGTGCAGGGAGACTGCCACAAATAATGTCTGACCTTGGCAAAGGACTTAAATCTTTTAAAGCTAGTGTCAATGATAATAGTGACGATACTACTGATAAAAAATAAAATTTCATTATTTATCTGGAATTTTCTACATTTTAGTGTATAAGTTTATTATAATTAGCTATCAGATTAATTTTTTAAAAGTTATTATATTTTATGAAACTAAAAGAATATTTTTTACTATCTTTAATTACTATATCTTTAACATTAACCAGTTGTAAGTCTAAAGTAGGGGATGAAACTATAACCCCAGCAAGACAACTTTATTATCAAGGTCTAAAAGCTTTAAATGCTAAAAAATATAAAAAAGCAGCTGATGAATTTGAAAAAATATTCTTTCAACATCCAGGTAATGAAATAACTCCGCAAGCAGAATTAATGCAAGCCTACTCGTTATATTTAGCAGGTCAGTATGATGAGGCTGTTGATATTTTAGAAATATTTATCAAACTTCATCCAAGGCATAAAGATGTCGCATATGCTTATTATTTAAGAGCATTATCCAATTACGTACAAATTTCTGAAGTAACTCTTGACCAATCAAGAACTAGATTTGCTAAAGAAAATTTTGAAGAAATAATTGCCAGATTCCCAAGCACTAAATATGCTCAAGATGCTAGGCTTAAAATTGACCTAGTAAATGATCATTTAGCTGGCAAGGAAATGTTAGTTGGTAGATATTATTTAACTAAATGGCGTAATCCAATAGCAGCTATTCGTAGATTCCAAAATGTCATTGATAATTATCAAACTACCTCTCATATACCAGAAGCTTTACATCGTCTAGTAGAAAGCAATCTGATGCTAGGCCTTAAGGATGAAGCTAGAAAATACGCTGCCGTACTTGGACATAATTATCCAGATAGTATTTGGTATAAAAATACTTATAAATTACTAAATTAAATGCTCTCTAATGTTACAGAATCTATATATTAAGGATTTTATTTTAATAAAAGAATTAGCATTAGATTTTGACTATGGTGGTTTTGCAGCAATCACTGGAGAAACTGGAGCAGGTAAATCAATTATATTAACTGCTATCTTATTTTGTTTAGGTAAAAAAACTCCAACAAATGTCATTCGTAAAGATGCCCAGTATGCTACTGTAACATTAGCATTTACTAACTCAAAACCAGCTGCTAACTACCTAAACCAATTATTTGACATGAATTTTACAGATGATCAAATAATTATTAAAAGAATCTATAATAATAAAGGCAAGAATAAATTTTTTATTGATAATCAGTTAGTTAGTAAAAAAACTTTAGAGTCCTTATTCAATTATTTATTTGAATTTCATGGACAACATAGTCATAATTACTTACTTGATCAAAATAAGCACCTAACAATTCTTGATGAATATGCTAGCGATAAAGATAAAACTTTTATTAGCTTAATAAAAGAAGTTAAAGACTTATATAGTAACTGGCAAAATTTAGCTAAAGAACTAGCTAAATACCAGCAAACACAAAAGGAGGTTGAAGAAGAAATTACTTATTTAAGCAATGTATGTCAAGAGATAGAAAATATTGCTACTTACGAAGGTGAAGAAGATAAATTATTAGAACTTAAAATCCGTCTTAAAAATCTTGATAAAGAAAAGCAAGTAATTAATGCTATATTAGCGGAAATCGAAACTAGTAATATCAGCCAAATTATTGCCAAAAGCCAGCGAAATATTATTAAACTTAGCAATAATATACAAGAAGATCAAATTTATAATAATATTGATACTTATATGGAAGCAGCTTTTAATAATATTGAAGAAGCTAAGGCTTCACTATCAGAACAACTAGAACAGCTAGCCGATGATAATTATGATTTAGAAAAAGTAGAAGACCGAATACATGAACTTAGAAACCTGGCACGGAAATATAATTGCCCAGTTAGCAACTTATCAGAACTATTACAAACTTCAAAAGAAAAGTTAGACAAATTAATTAACTTGACGAAAAATAATCAATTACTAGAAGATAGAGTAAACCTTGCCAGGGATAGTTACTCTGATAAAGCAAAAGAATTATCAAATAAACGTAAATTGGCTGCAGAGAGTTTAACAACTGCAGTAATGAGTGAATTACAATACTTACATATGAAAAAAGCTACTTTTCAAATAGATATGATCACTGATATTAATGCTACAACAAATTTTGGCATAGATCAGGTTAAATTTATTGCCAGAACAAATCCTGGAGCAAGTTTTGGTGCTATAGATAAAATTGCCTCTGGTGGTGAATTATCCAGATTTATGCTTAGTCTTAGAGCAGCTATTTTTAATTCATCACAAAATAAAACTATTATTTTTGATGAAATTGACATTGGTATTAGTGGCATAGTTGCCGAAGCAATCGGCATCAGACTAAAAACCTTAGCTAAAGCCATGCAAGTAATTGTTATAACCCACCAACCTCAAGTAGCTGCTAAAGCAGATCAACATATTTTAGTTGCAAAAAAACAACATACATATTCTACAGATATATCAGTAAAGACTTTAACTAATGAAGAAAAGTCATTTGAATTAGCTCGGATGTTCTCAGGTCAAGAAGTTACAAATACTGCAATTAAAGCAGCTGAAGAATTGATGGATTAATAATCTCATAATCTAAAAAAATGCAAATACATACATATTAGCAGGGCAATTTAAAAGTCACAACCAAGAATTGCAATTTTTTTCCACAACAAGGATTTTGTATGGTTAAACATTTCCC
>JABSSF010000057.1 GCA_013214485.1 Rickettsiaceae bacterium
CCTAATGGATTTAATACTACATCTACTACCGTACCATCCTCTAAAAAGGGCATATCTTCTTCTGGCATAATGCGTGATATCACGCCTTTATTACCATGACGTCCAGCCATCTTATCACCAGGTTGTAATTTATGTTTAGTTGCTATAAATACTTTAACTACCTTTAAAGCTCCTTGTGGTAAATCATCACCGCTTTGTAACTTCTCAACCTTACTAGCAAATTGCTTATTGAGCATTGCCTTTTTTTCATCATACTGCTTTTTTATTTGCTCAATTTCGCTCATTACTTCATTATTCTCTACCGTTAGTTGCCAATATTGCCCCTTAGATAAAGTTTGTAATAATTCTTTATTTATAGTATTCCCAACCTTAACAGATTTAGGGCCAGCTGTAATAACTTGCCCTTCTAAGATTTTTTCAAGACGCATAAAGACAAAATGATTAATAATTTCTATTTCATCATCCTTATCTTTTGCTAGTTTTTCTATTTGTTGTTTTTCAATAGCAATTGCTCTTTCGTCTTTTTCAATACCACGACGTGAAAATACTCTTACCTCAACAACAGTTCCAGATACACCTGGTGGTACATGCAGCGATGAATCGCGAACATCTGATGCTTTTTCACCAAAGATAGCTCTAAGTAACTTTTCTTCTGGAGTCATCGGGGATTCCGTTTTAGGAGTAACCTTACCAACTAATATATCACCAGCTTTTACTTCTGCACCAACATGAATAATACCGACTTCATCTAAATTACGCAAACCTTCTTCGCCAACATTTGGTATATCACGTGTTATTTCTTCAGGACCTAGACGGGTATCTCTTGCTACTACTTCAAATTCCTCAATATGAATTGAAGTGAAAACATCATCTTTTACAATACGTTCTGAAATTAAAATTGAATCCTCAAAATTATAACCACTCCACGGAATAAATGCTACTAAAGCATTTCTACCTAAAGCAATTTCCCCTCTATCAATTGCAGGACCATCTGCTATAACTTCTCCTTTTACAACCTTTTGACCAACAGATACTAACGTCTTTTGATTGATACATGTGCTATGATTAGATTTTTGGAATTTTAGTAATGTATAAATATCTACTTCTGGAGAACCATTTTTCTTACGTTCATTAGTCCTTACTACTATTCTAGTAGCATCCACTTCTTCTACCACCCCATCATGTAATGCAACAATAGCAGCTCCAGAATCTCTAGCTACAACACCTTCTATACCAGTACCAACTAATGGAGCATCACTAGTTATTAATGGTACTGCTTGGCGCTGCATATTTGAACCCATTAATGCTCTATTAGCATCATCATTCTCTAGAAAAGGAATTAATGACGCAGCAACAGAAACTACCTGCATTGGAGTAACATCGATAAAATCTACTTCCTCTGCTCTAACCATAACAAAATTACCAGCTTCTGTACGACAATTAACTAGATCATCTAGAATTTTCTTATTTTTGTCAATTTTGATATTTGCTTGACCTATCTTATATTGACCTTCTTCAATAGCAGATAAATAAACCACTTCATCAGTTACTATTCCATCCTTTACAGTGCGATATGGACTCTCAATAAACCCATGCTTATTAACTCTTGCATATGTTGCCATAGAATTTATTAAACCAATATTTTGTCCTTCTGGAGTTTCAATTGGGCAAATTCTACCGTAATGGGTTGGGTGTACGTCGCGTACTTCAAAACCAACACGATCACGACTAACTCCTCCAGGACCTAATGCTGATAATCTTCTTTTGTGAGTTATCTCAGATAATGGATTTGTTTGATCCATGAATTGCGATAATTGTGATGTAGTAAAAAATTCTTTTACTACTGAGACTAAAACTTTAGCATTTACAATATCATGTGGCATCACAGTATCAATATCAACTATTGCCATCCTTTCTAAAATGGATTTCTCCATACGGACTAAGCCAATTCTAAACTGGTTTTCAATTAATTCACCAACTGATCTGACTCGACGGTTACCTAGATGATCAATATCGTCTACTAAACCCTTACCATCCTTTAAATCTATTAGTAATCTGACAATACTTTTAATATCATCTTTTGTTAAACAAGTATTATCATCTGCAATATTTAATTTCAATCTTGCATTAATTTTAATTCTGCCTACTTCAGAAAGATCATATCTATCTTTGTCAAAAAATAAACTATCAAACAAGGCTTGACCAGCTTCAACTGTTGCAGGCTCTCCAGGGCGAAGAATTCTAAAAATATCTGTTAATGCAGAATCCTGATCCTGGTTTTTGTCTGTATATAAAGTATTCCTAAGATACGCATCACTTTGGAAACCAATTTTTAAAATTGATAAAGAGTTTTGTTTTAACTCTTTAATTTTATGTAACAACTCAGCAGTAAGTTGCTCTCCAGCCTTAGCTATAACTTCGCCTGTAGCTTTATCAACTATTTCTTCTCCCAAGTATTTTCCACTAAGGTATTCTTCAGAAATAACATAACTTTTTAAACCATTTTCTACAAACTTTCGAGCAATTCTAGGGTTAATTTTTTGTCCAGAATTTAGTAATACTTCACCATTATCAGCATTAATTAAATCAAAACTTAAGCGCTCTGGTACTACCTCATCTAATTTAAATTCTGTAGTCCATTTCTTGGCCTTATATGTTAGAATTAATTTATCATAATATTCATCAATAATTTCTCTAGTACTCATCCCTACTGCCATTAGTAAAGTAGTAATAGGTAATTTTCTTTTCCTGTCAATTCTAAAATATATAATATCTTTAGCATCAAATTCAAAATCAAGCCATGAACCTCTGTAAGGAATTACTCTAGCTGAATATAAGAATTTTCCTGATGAATGAGTTTTACCATCATCATGATAGAAAAATACCCCTGGAGAACGATGCATTTGTGAAACTATAACTCTTTCCGTGCCATTAATAATAAAGGTACCACTTTGGGTCATTAATGGGATCTCTCCCATATAAACTTCTTGTTCTTTAATACCTTTTATTTCTCTTGCTCCAGTAGATTCATCTTCATCCCAAACACTAAGCCTTAATGTAACTTTTAAAGACGCTACAAAACTTAAACCTCTTTGTCTACATTCCTCTACGTCATATTTAGTAGGATCAAAATTATATTTTACATACTCTAATGTTGCAGCATTCGCTGGATCTTTAATAGGAAAAATTGACAGAAGAACTGACTGTAATCCCTTATTTTCTCTTTCAGATTCTGCAACATTAATTTGCAAAAACCTGTCTTCGTATGATTTTTTTTGAATTTCAATTAAATTAGGTATCGATGCTACCTGTTTAATTTTACCGAAGTTTTTTCTAACACGCTTACTAGTGTGTAAGATTTGCGCCATATGATCTCCAGATATTTTCTATATCAATTAATTATATAATTAGGTTATTCTTCAAGTAACTGTTAAATAAATAATATTTTAGATTTTACTTAACTTAAACTAATCAATTTATATATTTAAAACTTTATTGTCACTTTTTTCTTTACATTAACAAATAGTAAATTAGTTAAAAAATAAGTTAAGAAACATATTTACTACAATTAGCTCAAAGATAGTATACAATACTAAAAAATATAGTACCAATTAGTTATTAAAGCTAGTCAGTACTATACCAAACCATTTATTTTAATTCTACTACTGCTCCAGCTTCTTCAAGCTTTGTCTTAGTTTCTTCAGCATCAGCTTTAGCTACACCTTCTTTAACCTTAGCTGGTGCACTTTCAACTAAATCTTTAGCTTCTTTTAATCCAAGGCCAGTAATTGCTCTTACAACTTTAATAACCTCGATTTTCTTAGCTCCTATTTCTTTTAACATAACGTCAAAATCGGTTTTTTCAGCTGCTGCTTCTGGAGCTGCTGCCCCTACTGCACCTGCTACTGCTACCGCAGCTGGAGCTGCTGCAGAAACACCCCATTTTTCTTCTAACATCTTAGAAAGCTCAGCAGCCTCTAATACCGTAAGACTAGAAAGATCTTCCGCAATTTTTTCAATATTTGTTGCCATAATAAATACCTCTTAATTATAAATTTAAAAATTAACCTTTATCTGCATATGCTTGAATAACTCTAGCAAGCTGACTTGCTGGGGCATTAACTACCCTTGCAATATTTGTTGCTGGCGCCTGTAATAGCCCAACAATCTTACCTCTAAGTTCATCTAATGAAGGTAATTTACTTAAGTCTTTCACTTTACCAACATCTAGAACTTGATTATTTACTATACCAGCAATTACCTTTAAGTTATCATTGCTTTTAGTAAACTCTACTACTCCCTTTGCAGCAGCTACTGGATCATCAGAATAAGCAATTGCTGTAGGCCCTGAGAATAATTCAGGATCATAATCTAATTGCAAATTATTAACTGCTATTTTAGAAAGCGTATTCTTTATTACTTTGAAAAAAGCACCGTTTTTTCTAAGTGTTTGACGCAGCTCTGTAACCTCAGAAACTGTCAAACCATGATAATGAGTAATAATTATAGAATTTGAAGTTTTATATATCCCTTCTAATTCTGCTACAAAATTCTTTTTTTCTTCTCTTAACACTTTATCATTCTCCTAAATTCTATTGTGATACTGATGCTGGATCAATTTTTACTGAACAGCCCATAGTAGTAGATAAATATATTTTTTGCAAATAAGTTCCTTTTACTCCCGAAGGCTTTGCCTTGATAACAGATTCAATAAAATATTTTGCATTCTTTAATAAATCTGCTGCTGAAAAAGATACTTTTCCTACTCCCGCATGAACTATACCTGCCTTTTCTACTCTATATTCTACCTGACCACTTTTTGCTTTTTTTACTGCTGATTCTATATCTTGAGTAACAGTACCTAATTTTGGATTTGGCATTAAACCCTTCGGCCCAAGTATCCTTGCTACTTGACCAACCATCCCCATCATATCTGGAGTTGCTATACAAACCTCAAAATCTATTTTAGAAGCTTTAATGTCTTCTATTAATTCAGCTCCACCTGCAAGATCAGCTCCAGCTTTCTTAGCCATGTCAATTTTATCTTCCTTACAAACTACAGCTACTCTTACACTTTTTCCTGTTCCAGCTGGAAGTGACACCATACCTCTAACCATTTGGTCAGAGTGTTTTGGATCTACACCTAAATTAATTGCTACTTCTAAAGTTTCATCAAATTTTACAAAACTACCTTTCTTTAAAATATCTACT
The DNA here is from genome assembly GCA_013214485.1 of Rickettsiaceae bacterium. Lineage (GTDB taxonomy): Bacteria > Pseudomonadota > Alphaproteobacteria > Rickettsiales > Rickettsiaceae > JABSSF01. The sequence goes on from JABSSF010000057.1 coordinate 5,212, forward strand.
GCTTCTTCTAGTGTATGATATTTATCTTGATCTATTAGTTTTCGTGCAGCTATTATTTTCTTACCCATATAAATTTGCCTCTTCTCTTATTATTTTTCTACTACTTCTATGCCCATTGATTCAGCTGAACCACGAATGATCTTTACAGCAGCTTCCATGTCATTAGCATTTAAATCTTCCATTTTAATTTTTGCTATTTCTTCACAATCTGCAACCGTAACTTTGCCAATATTAGGCTCTTTTTTAGTTGCCGAAGCACCTTTCTTTAATTTAGCAGATTTCTTCAAATAAAATGAAGCTGGCGGTGTTTTAGTAACAAATTCAAAACTCTTATCTACATAAACTGTAATTACTACAGGAATAGGAGTGCCTGGTTCAAAGCTCTGTGTTTTTGCGTTAAATGCTTTACAAAATTCCATAATATTCACCCCTTGTGCACCTAATGCTGGACCCACTGGAGGAGCTGGATTTGCTTTACCTGATGGAATTGTCAATTTTATATAACCTTTTATTTTTTTTGCCATTATTATCTCTTCCTTGAATAAATATATCTTCTACTTAACTATTTTTTTCACTTGTGTAAAACTCAACTCTATAGGAGTATCTTTACCAAATATTGAAACTGAAATTTTCAATTTTTGCTCCGCAGCATTAACCTCTTCAACTACACCCGAAAATGAATCAAACGGACCATCTATAACTTGAACCTTATCACCTACACTATATATACTTGCTAAACTAGCTGTTTCAGATGCACTCTCTAATTGATTAAAGACTGCTTCAACTTCTTTTTCGCTTAACGGCTCTGGTTTTTCTTTACTACCTAAAAACTTAGTTTTAGTTACTTTTTTTACCAAATGCCATGATTCATCACTCATATTCATTTTAATAAAAATATAGCCAGGCATAAGGTTTTTCTCTGTCATTACCTTCTTACCACGTTTTATTTCAGGCACTTCTACAATAGGTACTTCTATTTTGTCAAAATATTTTGACATATTATGTCTTGCTATCTGATCTTGTAAAGTTCTTTTTACGTTCTTCTCAGAACCCGACATCGTATGTAATATATACCATTTGGCCATGATTTTAACTTCTTTATTTACCAATATTCAACAAAAACTTAACTAAATTATTAATACCAATATCTAAAATTAAAGTGACGACACTAAATAAAAATACAGCAATTATAACAACCATAACTGAAGTCATTAATTCCTTTTTCTCTGGCCATATAACTTTTTGCGCTTCTTGTTTTACCTGCTCAAAAAATTTAAATATTTTTGTTACTTTTACCATAATTATTCTAACTTTTCATTTTTCTAATTTTAAGCGTCTATATTATTAACCTTTAACTCTTTTAACTTTTTTATTGGCAGGAGCGACAGGAATCGAACCCGCAACCTCCGGTTTTGGAGACCGGCGCTCTACCAATTGAGCTACACTCCTATCACAAAAACGTATAAAAATCAACAATTTTTTTACTTACACCATAGAAAAATACAATGTTCTTTAAATATTATTATTGTTACTTTTTCTCTAATATAGTATCTACTACTTGTTGAGGCACTTGCTCATAACAAGCTAATTCCATACTATACTGTGACCTACCTTGAGAAAGTGACCTCAGGTTATTAACATAACCAAACATTTCTGCTAAAGGAACATTTGCTATAACTATTTGAGCATTACCCCTTGGCTCCATACTTTGTACACGTCCTCTTCTACTATTTAAATCACCTATAATATCACCCATATATTCTTCTGGGGTAATCACCTCTACTTTCATCACTGGCTCAAGCAGTCTTGGACCTGCTGCTGATATTCCTTCTCTAAAAGCAGCCTTAGCAGCTATTTCAAAAGCAAGAACACTGGAATCTACATCATGGAACGCTCCATCTATTAATGTTGCTTTAAAATCAACCATTGGATACCCAGCAACAACACCTGTTTGCATAATATTTTTCAATCCTTTTTCAACACCAGGAATAAATTCTTTAGGAATTGCACCACCAACAATCTTGCTTTCAAAAACAAAACCTTCTCCTGGCTCAGTTGGTTCAAATATTATCTTTACTCTTGCAAATTGCCCCGCACCACCTGACTGCTTCTTATGGGTATAGTCTACTTCATAGCTTTGAGTTATTGTTTCACGATATGAAACCTGTGGGGCACCAATATTTGCCTCCACTTTAAACTCCCTTTTCATTCTATCTACTAGAATCTCAAGATGTAATTCACCCATACCAGCAATAATAGTTTGAGCAGTCTCGTTATCAGTACTTACTCTAAATGATGGATCTTCTGATGCAAGTTTAGCTAATGCTAAAGACATTTTTTCTTGATCCGCTGTAGATTTAGGCTCGACCGCAAGCTCTATAACTGGGTCTGGAAATTCCATACGTTCTAACACTACTTCAGAACCAATCTCACATAAAGTGTCACCTGTTGTAGTATTTTTAAGTCCAGCAATTGCTACTATATCACCTGCTCTTGCTTGCTTAACATCTTCACGATCATTTGCATGCATTATTAACATACGACCAACACGCTCTTTTTGATTTTTTACTGTGTTTATTATTGTAGAACCTGCAGATAACTTTCCTGAATATATTCTTGCGAAAGTTAACGAACCTACAAATGGATCAGTCATAACTTTAAATGCTAAAGCAGCAAATGGACTATCTTCTGAATTTGGCACCGAAGTTTCTTCCTTAGATTTAGAGTTAATAGCTTTTATCGGTGGCACCTCTACAGGAGATGGCAAGTAATCAACAACTGCGTCTAGCAATGGTTGAACACCTTTATTTTTGAATGCAGTACCACATAACACTGGTATAAACATCCCTACTATTGTACCTTTCCTAATACAAGATTTAATTTCTTCTTCAGATAATTCATCACCACCTAAATATTTTTCCATTATCGCATCATCAGCTTCAACTAACGTATCTAGCATATTTGCTCTATATTCTTCAGCTTTTGTCTTTAAGTCTTCTGGAATATCTTGATAAGAATATTCTGCCCCTAATGCTTCGTTTTTCCAAACAACAGCTTGCATTTTAATTAAATCAACAACTCCAACAAAAGTATCCTCTTTACCTATTGGTAACTGAACAACTAAAGGTGTAGCCCCTAAGCGGTCTATGATCATATCTACGCATCTGTAAAAATCAGCACCCATGCGATCCATTTTATTAATAAAACACATTCTTGGTACCGCATATTTATCTGCCTGACGCCAAACTGTTTCAGATTGTGGCTCAACCCCTGCAACACCATCAAAGACTGCTACTGCCCCATCTAATACTCTTAATGATCTTTCTACTTCAATAGTGAAGTCAACGTGACCTGGAGTGTCAATAATATTGATTCTTTTCTCGTTCCAAAAACAAGTAGTGGCCGCTGAGGTAATAGTAATACCACGCTCTTGCTCCTGTTCCATCCAGTCCATTTTTGCTCCACCTTCATGAACTTCTCCAATACTATGCTCCTTACCAGTATAGTATAAAATACGTTCAGTAGTTGTGGTCTTACCTGCATCGATATGAGCACAAATACCAATATTCCTTACATCTGATAAATCTACTTTTCTTTCTGCCATATAATTTTTATCCCCCCGACCTTAAGCTCTTTGTGCAAAATGAGCAAAAGCTTTATTTGCTTCAGCCATTTTATGAGTATCTTCTCTTTTCTTAATCGCAACACCACGATTATTAGCTGAATCAAATAACTCTTCAGATAATTTTTCCTTCATACTACGACCAGAACGATTAATTGCGGCATCAATAACCCAACGCATCGCTAAAGCATAGCCTCTTCTTTCATCAACTGGTGATGGAACTTGATAATTAGCGCCACCTACTCTTACTGAAGTAACTTCAACATATGGCTTAACATTATTCATACTATCATTAAAAGTTTTAAATGGATCAACACTATGTTTTTTTTTCATTATGTCGAATGAATCATAAATAATTTTCTCTGCGATAGATTTTTTACCATCTTTCATTACATTATTAATAAACTTAGATAATAAGACACTATTATACTTACTATCTGGTCTAATAATTCTTTTAGTTGCTGCATTACGACGCGACATGATATATCTTACCTATTTTACTTAATTATATTTATTAACCTTTAGCAGAAGCACCATAACGGGAACGACCTTGCTTTCTTCCTTTAACACCTTGCGTATCCAAGACACCTCTAACTATATGATACTTAACCCCTGGCAGATCTGGAACTCTACCACCTCTAACTAAAACAGCTGAGTGCTCTTGCAGGTTATGTCCTTCTCCAGGTATATAAGCATTAACAGTCTCGCCATTTGTTAAACGCACCCTAGCTACCTTACGTAACGCTGAGTTTGGTTTTTTTGGTGTTGTTGTTTTAACTATTAAGCAAACACCTTTTTTAAACGGATTCCCCTTTAAGGCTGGAGATTTAGTTTTTTTAATTTTTGCTTTTCTTGCAAACCTTACTAACTGATTAATTGTTGGCATATATTATTTATTTAAATTAATTTAATTTTACGTAAAAACACTACCAAGGCAAGAAAAATACTACCTTGTTAGCACTCAAAATATAGTTTCATGCAGCACTATACTTAACTTTTTTAAAAATGGCAAGAATTTTATCAAATAAAATATAGATTCCTGCATATTCATAATATTAATTTAGATATTTATTGTTAATCCATCATATAAAGGTTGAATATGGGGTGGTAAATTTTGTTTTAAAGCATGATAACCGATCTCATGGCTAAGATTAGTTAAGAAAATTTTCTCTGGCTTAAACTTTTTATCCCAAAGCATAATTTTATCAAGTCCTGCATGATTATTATTAGATTTTTCCTTACAGCAATCTAATATCCAAATTTTAATATTTTCTAAATATTGCTCAGATTCCGAAGGAAAATCAGAGATATCAGTGGAATAAACAAAATCCCCTACCCTAATCCCAAGACTATTAATATTACCATGGATTTGTTGAAATAATTGTAACTCGATATTTTTGACCTTAATTTTCTGGTAATTATCTACAGCATTTAAAATAAAATGTTTTCTTTGAAATAAATGTTCGTATTGCTGCTGAATTTCATCTTCAATTTCTTTGGCAAGAAAAATATTTAATGCAGGATGTTTATGTATTAATGGAAAAACTCTTAAATCCTCAATACCAACTACGTGATCTGAATGATTATGCGTTAAAATAGCTGCGTCTAAGTAAGAGATATTTTCCCTAAGTAGCTGATTTCTGATATCTGGACCGAAATCTACTAAAATTTTACTCTCAGCATTGCTAATAATTATTGCACTACGAGTTCTTTTATTGTAATTTGAATCTGACTGGCAAACGGAACATTTACAGCCAATAACAGGCACTCCAACCGAAAAGCCACAACCAAGTATAGTAATTTGCATATATCAACTAATTTATGTACGATTTATTTTATAATTTTAATGGTTTGAATAAACAAATATTTTTGCTAATCAATAATCTAACGAATATTAGCATAGTCCCTAAATTACTACAAATCCTATCCAATATATTTTTCATTGGTAATTTTGCTATTGGTTATATTATTATTTGTATTTATTTTTACATAAAATTAAAACAACAACAAAAACAACAATCACCAAATCAGCAAAAGGAGTTTCAACAATATTTCTTAAAAATCTATCATAACATAGTATTAGTTGGCAATTGCTATGCGTTATTTGGTATTAGCTATACAATATTAAAATTTTCTATTAATTTCAAAAGGCCATTCTGCTCTTTACCTGAAGCAGAATTTATTACTATTATTGATATTACAACCCAGCGTTGTTTGTCATCCTTTCCAAGTGCTCATACAGGGCTAAGTATTATGGTTATGTATTTCCTTTGGCCATATTTAAAACCAATATTTAAACCATTTGCTATATTAATTATTATTTTAGTTAGCATATCGCGTATAACCTTAGCTATGCATTATCCAGCAGATATTTTATATAGTATCCCTATTGTAGCTGTAATAATAACAATTAATAATCACTTATTTAATCTCTTTAAGGACAAAATCATTACTCCTGTTGGTAATTTTATTTTTAGTAAATTTTAACAAAAATTTAAGATGATGCTTTGTAGGTATATATAAGCAGGGCAATTTAAAAGTCACAACCAAGAATTGCAATTTTTTTCCACAACAAGGATTTTGTATGGTTAAACATTTC
>JABSSF010000058.1 GCA_013214485.1 Rickettsiaceae bacterium
ATCCAACTGATGAACCTGCTAGTATCTTACTAGATCGTATTAAGTCAGAAAAAAAAGCAAGACAATTTAAATCACTAAAAGTAAAATCTAAAAAAAAGGAATTAATATGAATGACAGCTCAATGATTACAAAAATTTGGAACTTTTGTACTATATTACGTGATGATGGTATAGGGTATGGTGATTATCTAGAACAAATTACCTATTTAATTTTTTTAAAAATGGCTGATGAATATTCAAAACCACCCCATAAACGAAATATTGGTATTCCTAAAGAATATAGTTGGCAAAATTTACTTTTAAAATCTGGGAGTGATTTAGAAACTCATTATGTATCTCTTTTGCAGGAACTTAGTACTCAAAAAGGTGTTTTGGGGCAAATTTTTGTTAAATCACAAAATAAAATCCAAGATCCAGCCAAACTTTTCCGTTTGATCAAAATGATAGATGATGAAAATTGGGTGATTATGGATACTGATACTAAAGGAAATATTTATGAAGGGTTACTTGAGAAAAACGCCGAAGATACAAAATCTGGAGCTGGGCAATATTTTACTCCACGTTCTCTGATTAAAGCAATAGTTGAATGTATCAGACCTGAGCCTAGTAAAACTATTGCTGACCCTTCCTGTGGTACTGGGGGTTTTTTCCTTGCTGCTTATGATTTTATCACTAATCCTAAAAATTGCCAACTAGACAGAGAACAAAAAAGATTTTTAAAACTTAATACTTTTACTGGTAATGAGATTGTAGCAAATACCCGCCGTATGTGCTTGATGAATATGTTTTTGCATAATATTGGGGAGATTGATGGCGATGTTTCTATATCAGCTAATGATGCTTTAATAACAGATAGTGGTAAGCGTTCTGATTACATATTAGCAAATCCGCCATTTGGTAAAAAGAGTAGTATGAGTTTTACGAATAAGGAAGGTAAGCAGACTAAGGAAGATCTGACCTATAACAGGCAGGATTTTTGGACAACTACTTCTAACAAACAGTTAAACTTTGTACAACATATATATACTATGATGAAAATTACAGGAAAAGCTGCGGTTGTAGTTCCTGATAATGTTTTATTTGAAGGTGGGGCAGGTGAGGTAATTAGGAAGAAGCTGCTTGAAAATACTGATCTTCATACGATACTTCGGTTACCTACGGGTATTTTCTATGCAAATGGTGTAAAAGCAAATGTACTTTTTTTTGACAATCGTGAAGCAAGCAAAGACCCATGGACAAAAGAAGTTTGGTATTATGATTATAGAACAAATATTCATCACACATTAAAGAAAAAAGCCATGCGTTTTGAAGATTTGCAGGATTTTATAACATGTTATAATCCCAAAAACAGACATAGACGTATTGAAACATGGGATACGGAAAAGAACCCTGAGGGCAGGTGGCGTAAATTTACCTATAAAGAATTAATTACCCGTGATAAAACAAGCCTTGATATTTTTTGGCTAAAAGATAAAAGCCTGACAAACTTAGATGATCTGCCAGAGCCTGATGAGCTTGCTGCAGAAATTATTGATAATTTAGAAGCTGGTTTAAATAGCTTTAAGGAAGTTTTGGAAGTTTTGAATAAAGAAGCATAACTAAAATATATTAGCGTTACCTATGTCTTTAGAATATACCTTGTACCATTTGGCGGAGAGAGAGGGATTCGAACCCTCGATAGGGGAAAACCCTATACTCCCTTAGCAGGGGAGCGCCTTCAGCCACTCGGCCACCTCTCCATAAATGTTCTGCTATAAAATATATCATCTATTTCTAAATTTCTAGTACTTTATTAAAAAAATTATAAATATATCTACAAAAGTTGAATTTAAAGCTTTAATTCAAGCAGCCTTGTTTAAGAAAAAGCTATTATTAATTAATCAATTATTATTAACTCGTCGTTTTGATTATGATAATTCCCAATTAATGATAAATTATCATCTTCATCAGATACTGATGAAATATTGTCTGTAATTTGATTGATAGTTAAAACAGTAATATCATGTTTTTCCAAAAGTGTATTTAAAATGTCCTGTTCTAATACATATCTAATAATAGTATGAGCTAAATCATCTACATCCCGCAATGGGATAATTACTTCTTTGTATATAGTCTCAGTAATGCTCTTTAGATTTTCTAGGTATGGAGTTAGTGCAGCTATTTTTTTTCCGTTTATTTCAATAATCTTAGATAAAGCTTTAAGATTGATAATAATATTAAAATTTCCATTTATTATATTCTGTTCTTTCAAAATTTGTAAAACAAAATTTTGGCAATGGAATACTTTATCATTATTATCAGAATTATCTTGAGAATTTGGCGTATAAAAATTATCGAAAATTTTATTAGCATATAATATTAGTTTAGTCATATAATCTTGAGCTAGATCACTTTTAACGATATAACCTTTAGCTATATAACCTTTAGCCATATAAAAATAAGCATCTAGATTATTTGGATCAAGTTCTATTAATTCCTTACTTAGATAAATACATTTATCATGATTTGTTTTATATAACTTTTTTATATAGCAACTTATAATTTGTTTTTGTATTTTTTGCTTTTCTATAAGATTATTATCACTGAGAGCTATTGATTTTTTTATATAATTTAATCCTTTTTCGTATTTTCTTAACTTAAGTAAAGTTCGAGCTACATTATAATGAGTTTCTGAATTACATGGCATAATGTCTAGTATCTCATAGTATTTTTTTAAAACATCTTTATAATAGACTGGGTTGTATAAATTCTTTGCTTGCAAGTTTAACATACGTACCCTAATGTGTTGTACATCAAGTATTTTTGGATTTAATTCCCAAGCTATTTCTGTATGTGTCCATGCATCATTATATTCTTTCATGTAAAAATAATTCCATGCTATATTAGTGTGATACTTTACATTACCTGGATCAAATTTTATTGCCTCTTGGTAAAGCTTTATAGACTCATGATATTTTCTATCATTATATAACTTAACTGCCTCACTATTTAAGACTTTTGCTTTGGTGATTTTTGCACGATGATTGTTTTTATCAAGCTGTAATGCCTTATTAGCAAAATCCCATGCTGTCTTATTATCTCCTTTAAGACAATAATTCCAAGCTAATCTAGCTTTATAAACACTATTTTCAGGGTCAAGCTTTATAGCCTGAAGATACAAATCCACAGCTTCATCATAGATTTTTAACTTATAAAAAGCATCTGCCTTCTTACCCAAAGATAAAGCCTTATCTTTATTTATATCTTCTTTGATCTTTAGAGCGTATTCATAATTTTTATTATTTTCTAAGGCTTGCTCAACCCAATATAGGGCTTCTTCAGAATCTCCTTTACAATAATAAGCTTTAGCTAAATTAGTATGATATAATGGATTGTCTGGAACTAAAGCTATTGCTTGTTTAAAAAAAGATATGGCTTTTTCATCGTATTTTTTATAAAAAACTAAGGAAAGTGCTTTTTCATTCAATAAACTTGCTTCTTTTTCTTTTTGCTCTTTAGACATAAAATTTACTCCATTATTAATAATATTAAATTTATCTTTAAATACTTTAACGTAGAAATAACATATACCTACAAATGAAGTCAAGTAAATAAATTAGCCAATAAGTTTAATTACAGAATCAGACATTAATGATATTTGTCTCTTAGCTAACAATTTAAACAAAAAACAGCTTTTTCAACTAAATAAAGCATTAATAACACACTAACAAACTATTATTTGTTAACAACTTAATAAATAATTTAGTTATATTTACTCATCTAGATATTCGTGTTATTAGCTTAATATTCATTTTTATATTTTATAGAAACTCATGACCAAAAATACTGTTAATAAGTTACAAGATACAATTTTGGACTTAAAGCAAACCCTAAGAGATAAAGATGACTTTTTAAGTTATGCTCATCATGAAATCAAAAGTTTTATACATAGTATATATTTTATTTCAGATTATCTAAATGATTATTGGCATAGTATTAACCCATTAGAGGCTCAGCAACATATTAGCACTATCCTTGAATCTACAGAATGTCTTAAATTAATGTCTGAAGATCTGTTCGATTTGTCAAGATTAAATTCAGGAGCTTTAAGTTTTGATATGGGTAATATCGATCTATTAGAACTTATTACAGATACAATTAAACATTGTCGGAAAATATTTCTATTTAAAAGGGAATTATCAATTTCATTTGATCATGACCAAATTAGTACAGCTTATGTAAATGGTGATAAAAGTAAAATTAAACAAGTGTTGCTTAACTTGATTATTAATGCAATTAAATATACCGATAAAGGAGATATTGTTATTAATCTTTGTATGCTGAAAATTAACGATATTAATCATTGGCAATTTAGCATTTCTGATCAAGGAATTGGTATCCCAGAAGGTGAGCTAGAAGCAATATTTAAACCTTATTTCAGAAGTTCAAAAACAAATAAATCAACTCCTGGATCAGGTTTAGGGCTTGCTATTTGTCAGCAAATCATTACTCATCATAAGGGCATTATTAATGCGACAAATAATGAGGATAAGGGAGCAACATTTTCTTTTGCTATCCCTGCTTTATAATTATTTAAGGAGTATTGATAAATGCGTTGGCTTTATTATTTTATCTCTATAGCTAGTATATTAATGGTTACATTAATATATCAATTTTGGTCTCCTATTATTTACAGTTTAATTATTCTAGTGCCATATATATTAATCGGGTTATGGGATGTTTTTTCTTTTAAACATACAATTTTGAGAAATTATCCAGTAATTGGCCATTTCCGCTATTTCTTCGAATATATTAGACCAGAAATTCAACAATATTTTATTGAGAATGATAAAGATGGTTCCCCTTATAGTAGAGAAATACGCTCATTAATTTATCAAAGAGCTAAAAAAGAAAGAGATACTATTGCCTTTGGTACTCAAAGAGATATATCAGCTATTGGTTATCAATTTTCATATCATTCCTTAAACCCTAAAATAGTTGCTGCAGAAAAAGCAAGAGTGATGTTCGGGGGTGAGGAATGCAAAAAACCTTATAATGCTTCCAGATTAAATATCTCTGGTATGAGTTTTGGAGCTTTAAGTCCCAATGCTTTAAGAGCTATGAATAAAGGAGCTAAAAAGGGTAATTTTGCCCATAATACTGGTGAAGGAGGTATCAGCCCATATCACTTAGAAGGTGGAGGCGATTTAATTTGGCAAATTGGTACTGGCTATTTCGGTTGTCGAAAAAATAATGGTCGTTTTGATGAAAAGATTTTTAGCGAAAAAGCTAAAATGGATGTCGTTAAAATGATAGAACTTAAATTATCACAAGGGGCTAAACCTGCTCATGGCGGCGTATTACCAGCTGTAAAAGTAACTGAGGAAATCGCTAAAATTAGATTGATCCAGCAAGGAAAGGATGTGATTTCTCCGCCAAATCATCCAGAATTTTCTAATCCAATTGGCTTGATGCAATTTGTTGCTAAACTACGCAAATTATCAGGTGGTAAGCCAGTTGGTTTTAAATTATGCATTGGTAAGCGTTCAGAGTTTATGGGAATTTGTAAAGCAATGTTAGAAACTGGTATTACTCCTGATTTTATTACCATAGATGGAGCAGAAGGTGGTACAGGAGCAGCACCTGTTGTATATAGTAATAGACTAGGTACTCCCATTAATGAAGCATTAGTTTTTGTCAATAATTGCCTAGTAGGTGCTAATTTACGTGATAAAATAAAAGTAGTGGCTAGTGGAAAAATCGCTACTGGTTATGATATGATAGTTAAATTAGCCTTTGGCGCAGACGCTTGTAATGTTGCAAGAGCAATGATGTTCGCTGTTGGTTGTGTACAATCATTACATTGTAATACTAATTGTTGTCCAACTGGAGTTGCAACACAAAATGAACATCGCTGGTCTTCTTTGCATGTAGCTAGTAAATATCTTAGAGTTGCAAATTTCCATCATGGCACTATAGATGCTTTTCTTGAATTATTAGGTGCAATGGGAAAAGCAGATCCTAGTGAATTGTTGCCTGAAGATATTCGTAAATATGTTGACGTAAATCAAAGTAAAGATTATGCTAGCATTTATCCAATGTTAAATCCTGGAGAATTATTGTCTAAAAAAAAACCTCCAGAATTTTTAACTGATTGGCAAAATGCTTCTGCTAATAGTTTCTAATAATATGTCAAAACCAATCCTTATTTACCTGCATTGGCCATTTTGCCTGTCCTTATGTCCTTATTGTGATTTCAATTCCCACTTAGCTGCTAAGATAGATCAAGACAAATGGCTTCAAGCTTATTTAAAAGAAATCAATTTTTTTATTGATAAAATAAAAAATAAAAAGGTAAAATCTATTTTTTTTGGTGGAGGTACTCCTTCGCTAATGAATCCTAAAATAGTAGCTGCTATTATTGATTATATTGCAAAAATTGCTACCATCGATGACAATACTGAAATTACCTTAGAAGCAAACCCTACTTCTAGTGAGGTAGATAAATTTATTGAATTTAGAAATGCTGGAATAAACAGAGTATCTATAGGTATACAAGCATTAAATGATCGAGATTTACAAAAATTAGGCCGCAAACATAATAGCAAGGAAGCAATAAATGCTATAAATTTAGCAAGTAATATATTTCCTAGATTCTCTTTTGACCTGATTTATGCAAGACCGCAGCAAACTATGCAAGAATGGCAACAAGAATTAACCCTAGCTATTAATGACTTACCTTTAAAAGGACATATTTCACTGTATCAGCTAACTATTGAAAAAGGTACAGAGTTTTATAAATTATATAATAATAAGCAATTAACCTTACCAGAGAATGATCTAGCTGCGAATATGTATGAGTGGACGAATAATTATTTAATAGCTAATGGCTATGAGAGATATGAAATATCAAATTACGCTATCAAAGGAGAAGAATGCAAGCATAATCTTGGTTATTGGCATTATGAAGAATATATCGGTATAGGACCAGGAGCTCATAGTAGGTTACATCTCAAGAATAAAATTCTTGCTAATATGATGATCCATAAACCAGATAAATGGCTGGATCAAGTATTAACTAAAGGTGATGGAATTCAACAGCAAGTGAAATTATCTACTAAAGAAATAATAGAGGAAATTATTATGATGGGCATGAGGCTTAGCTCAGGTATTAGTGATCATAATCTGCAACAATTACTTAATCTAAAGTTTAGTGATGTTCTAAAACAAGATACCCTGCAAGAATATATTAATCTTGGTCTTATCAAAGATAATAAAGATAAATTATGCCTTACTGATAAAGGATTGCTATTACATAGCTATATAGTTCCTAGGCTCTGTTGACATAAGGATCTATCAAATCGCTATGGGACTAATTTTGTTCAAGAAGTAAGTAAAATTTTAGTAGCATAGTACATCTATGTAAAAAAAATTTGTGCCACTAATTGGAAAAATTAGTCATAGCCCTTTGGGTTGCTACTAAAATTACATTCTAATGCGTCATAATTCTTGCAAGTAGATTACTTAGTGGCAAATTATTCCTATTATAATGTAATTTTAGTCTTGCAACGATTTGATAGATCCTTATGTCAACAGAGCCTAGAATATTGCAGTGATTACTTCTCCTTGAAACCTTTAAACATAGCATCCAGTGCTGGATCAAGCAAATATCTTAGTAAAGTTCTAGTACCAGTAATTATTTGTACTTCAGCCTGCATACCAGGTTGCAGGGTTAAATTCCTTGGTTTAGCTACTTCATTAAATACATCCATATCTAATTCAATTAATGCTAAATAGTAGCCACCAGCAAGTTTTGGATCAGCAAGAGGTGTCCTTTGATCTGGTATGATAATATCTGGTGATACTGAAATAACTGTACCCATAAATAATGGTGTAGTTCTTGACTTAAATGCTGAAAAACGTATCTTAGATTCAAGACCAGCAGCAATAGAACTAATATTTTTTGGCATTATTTTAGCCTCTATAATTAAGGAATCTGAAGTAGGAGATACCTCAACAATTGGTTGTGATGGTGGTACACTGCTGTCAATTGTGTGATAATATATTTGATTTACTATACCATCTACAGGTGAAGTAATTTTAGCTCTTTTCAAATAATCCGCAGTTTGGAAAAATTGTTCTCTTGATTGCGATAATTGAGCTTGAGTTTCTTTTAATTCCTTTAGCTTGTCATTGATATTTTTACTATCAAAACCAAGCAATTCTATTTGAGATTTAGTAATCTCCTGTTCCGTTTGAGCTATTTCAGTATCAGAAAAAGCTATTTGACTTTGTGCTTCAGCTTCTTTTGACTCTAACTCTATTACCGTTGCTTGATTAGCAAACCCTTGTTTTTTTAGTTTCTTGGTAGCCTGGAGACGATCTTGAAATCCTTCTAAAGATTTTTGAAAAGAAAGTTTTCTTGCTTTTAAACCTTCTATTTTTTTATAAAATTGTTCTATTTTTTTCTGTGTGGATTCTATTTGTGACCTTTCTAACTCCTTTCTGCTTTCAAATAAGTTATTTTGCGTTTGAATGATTTTTGCTACCTCATCAACAGATTTATCATTAGTCAAAAATTCTGGATACTCAATGATATCTTTATCATTTAATTCAGCTTGAAGCCTAGATTGGGATGCTAAAGAAATACGATATTGATTTAAATAAATCTCATATTGTGCTCGATATTTAGTATCGTCTAGTTCTACTAAAACATCCCCTTCTTTAACGCTTTGTCCTATTTTCACGTGAATTGCTTTAATAATACCACCTTCTGGATGGTTCAAAATTTTCTTATTAGTATCACTAATTACTTTACCAATGGCAACAGTAGCACTATCTAAAGGGGCAGTAGCTGCCCAGAGTCCGCCAATAAGAACAAAAAACACTATGATATAAACCCCGAATAAAATAGGTGATCTAGCTTTTTCAATAACATCATTAGTTGTTGGGTTGTCTTTTTTTATAACAAAATTGATAAATTGATCAATAAACTTAACACTATTTTGCATTCCCATTAGAGTTTTAGTTAACAAAGCTTTGAAACTAAAATTCCTTATGGATTCTTGTAAATTAAACGGCTTTTTTTGCTGTTTTTGTGGCATCCCCATACCAGGCATACCAGGTGGTATTCCCATTCCAGGGACTCCACCGCCTTTTCGCTGTGCAGCTAACATTTGTTGTAGCATTTGTAATTGCTGGAGTTTTTCAGGAGATAATTGTGGTTTATCACCTTTATTAGCAGCTCCTTTACTCGTAGTCTCTTTATTAGCAGCAGCAGCTTTGGAAACTTTTTTAGTAGAAGCTTCAGTTGCTGATGCTTTGTTAGGAGCTTTCTTTTCTTCTGCTTTTTTGTCTTTTTTATCAGCCATTATTATTACTTATATTTTAACATTAATATATGTTTATTCATTAATATGAATTAACCCGTTTTCTAGCATTTTAATACGTCCCTGAACCTCTTCTTTTGTACCAAAGCTAGCTACAGCACCATCTTGCAGAACTAAAATTTTATCAACAGCTGATAACACTGAAGGTCTGTGCGAGATAACTATAACAGCAATTCCTCTCTTTTTGGCTTCTTTTAATGCATTAGAAAGAGCAAGTTCTCCAGCTTCGTCAAGATTAGCATTTGGTTCGTCTAATACTACTAGTTTAGGGTTACCGTAAAAAGCTCTAGCCAAACCTATTCTTTGTCTCTGTCCACCAGATAAATTAGAACCTCCTGAACCTATATCAGTATCATAAGCATCTTGGAATCTTAAAATCATTTCATGAGCACCACACATCTTAGATGTATCAATAACTTGTTCTGGACTAGCTTCGTCGCTCATTCTAGCTATGTTCTGTTTGATACTACCACTAAATAACTCTATTCCTTGAGGTAAGTAACCAACATGTGTACCAAAATTTTCTCTATTCCAAGTATATACATCACCACCATCTAGGCGTACTGATCCAGCAGATGCTTCCCAGACCCCAACAATTAATTTTGATAAAGTAGATTTTCCTGCACCACTTGGACCGATTATAGCTAGAATTTCACCTGGTTGTACTGCGAATGATACTCCTTTAAGAATATGTTTCGGCATTGGTGGTTGTGGCATTCCTTTTGGAATTGGTGCTGCATAATAAATATTCTCTACTGTTAAATGACCGTCCACATTAGGAATAGGCATAGCTTGATCTCTTTCTTTATGAGTATCGAATGATTGATTTATAGTTTTATAAGCTTTCATTGCTCCGCTAATACTTTTCCACATACCAATAGAATTATCAAATGGTGCTAAGGCCCTACCAACAATAATTGAACTAGCGATCATCGCCCCTGGGGTAATTTCTTGGGCATTAGTAGTAACAACAACATATGCACCAACACCAGTAACAGCCATCTGCATGATATTACGTACAAATCTTGAAAAATTAGTTATTATGCCATTGCGATAACTGGCGACTGATTGTTTTGCTAAAGAAGATGAGTTAAATTGTGCCCAATTTTTAGTAACATTACGAATCATTCCCATAGCTTCAACGGACTCTGCATTTCTATTCGCTATTTCTGCTTGTCCTAAACTTTTTACCGAATATTCAGTGGCTTCACCAAGAGTTCTATTAGTTGCTACAGCGTTAAAAAAGGCAAAAGATACAATAACAACTGCACCAAAAATTGTGATAAATCCTATATAAGGGTGAATTAGAAATATAACAATTATATATACAATACTCCAAGGTGCATCGAATAAAGTATTAATACCGGTACTAGTTAAGAATGTTTTTAAAGTCTGAAAATCACGTAGTAGTTGACTAGATGCTGGATTAACTTTAGTTGCTGATGCTGAAATTGAATGGCCAAGGATAATTGGTGATAAACCGTTATCTAACCATTCACCCACTCTAATTAAAGTAAATGATCTAGCTATTTGCAGTAAAGCGTAAATAAAGTAAATGAAGCCAATTATTAAAGATAACATTAATAAGGTACTCAAATTACCACTCCCTAAAACTCTATCCAATACTTGCAAAGAATATAAAGGGGTTACTAACATTAATAAGTTTATTACAAAGGCAAAACAAAAGGTTACTTTGAATGCAGCCTGACACTTCGCCAATGCTACTCTTAACGGATTTTGTTTTTCTTCTATATCGCTAAATTTTTTTTCCATAAGTTCATTATATCAATAAATAGGTTAACAAACAGTTAACATTATAAAAATATTACTATAAAATAATTTTGCCTTATACAATGTTAATAAACTTATTGAATTTATTAACTAAAACATACTTAATATATTTATATAATTATCGTGATTCAAATTTCAAGCTAACATATTAGGTATTGTTAAATAACGAATGACAATAACAAATCTTGATAAAAAAATATAAACAAAGAGTAAAGAATCATATCAAGA
>JABSSF010000059.1 GCA_013214485.1 Rickettsiaceae bacterium
ATGAGTCATTTAAAGGAGAGTGGAATTACATTATAAAACCTATTAAATATTAAAGTTATTTTTGCAAGCTTCCTATAGGAATAAAGTAGCATAATTATTCTACTTTAAACCATATTATTTGATCACTAAAATAAGGAAAATTAAAAAACAAGCTCGCCCTTAACTAAATTAGTGATCGGGGAGTTAACAAACTGCAATAAACAACAGCTATCATAGCCTTTAGGTTAAAAGAATACTTAACCCTGGACATACACTAAAATCTCCCCGATCATACGATATCCTAGCAATTGCCTGTCAATCACTCCAACCGAGGATGTACTTTTATCTTATAGCCTGCACAGGCTAGTTTATTGTGAAGTTGTTAAACTCCAGAACAATAACTTACTGTTCATGGCTTGATTGTAGAAGATTTTTTTCGCATGTCAAGGTAAAAAAATTAAAAATCTGGTTTTTCATTCGTATTGAGTATATAATATTTTTCTTTAACTTCAAGCATTCGTAGCTCAGCTGGATAGAGCGTTGCCCTCCGAAGGCAAAGGTCGTTGGTTCAAATCCAATCGAATGCACCATTTATATTATATAAAATAAATGAAGATTTTGCTTATTTAAAATTTAGTTGACTAAATTAGTTAAACTATGTATAAGTAGTTACTAATAAAATTACATCATCAGGGGATGTAGCTCAGGGGTAGAGCGCCTGCTTTGCAAGCAGGATGTCGGGGGTTCAAATCCCTCCATCTCCACCATTCTAACTAACTGGAATTAAAGTTAAATCACTTCATTTTAAATTACTTTGTTTAGCAATTTTGCTTGAGAATGATTGGTATATGTATCCCAGTTTGGATAATATTCTGCTGCTTGATTTCCCCAGCTTTGCCAATTTTTCCTAGTACCTCTAGCAAATAATTCTAAATATGGCGCTTTGCTGCAAGCTTCAATAAGCTGGTATTGTTCATCAGGTTTGCGTGAATGCTCCCTTTTTTTAGCTTTAATGACATTAACTTGCGATCTTGCAGGAGACAGTGTCCTAGCATTTTTACCTTTAATGCCAAAAAGTAAAATTTCAGTGGTGTTTCTAAAATAAAACCCTACCCCTCTGCCATCTGGCTCACCATCCTTACGTATTTTTTGCCATATTATATTGGTTTTATAGTCAAACCCCCATTCTTTCAAGACAAGTAAACCTTCTGGTAAAAGAGCATTTGGAACCCATAAATATAAATGACAAGTGTCGTTTGTAATGTTTTGTACAGGTAATTTACAAATATCTTCTAAAACCATTGTTGGATAACGATTAAGACGTTTATGCTCAGGAGCTATTTTGCCAGTACGATTAGTAAATTGCCAAGGCGGATCAGCAAGGATAGTACTAAATTTTTGTCCGTTAAGACTTGCAAAAATATTATTTTCAATCACTTTAAGATAATATTAGTATAAATGATGGGGCGAGTGACCGGGTTTGAACCGGCGACCCCCAGATCCCCAATCTGGTGATCTAACCAGCTGAGCTACACCCGCCATAATGAAAAATTTAAATTATATGAAAACAAGAATAAAGTCAAGATGTAAAAGAACTCTTTTGAAACTTGTTTCTGGTAGCAAATTGATAGGAGTTTCTAACACACAGAACACAATATATTAAAATAATCAATACGAATGAAAAACCAGATTTTTAAGACAGTAAATTGCAGCAGAAATCCAGTTTCGGAGGAGGACTAGAGAATCTTTATGCTATTATATCAGGATATAATTTTGTAGATAAATTGGAGATTTTATCTTTTAAGAATAATTTTCTTTTTTTTAATTTTTGAATTGTAAACTCTGAAAGGTTTTTGTTCTTCTCAGAGTCATCAATCAATTCATTTAAATCACTATGTTCTTGCTTTAATTCATCTAGATGCATATCTTTAGGCGGTATGTAACTCATTGACATTATCAACTAATTAAATTAATAATTTAAATTCTAAATACTATAGCATTTTTTACTTAAATGTAAAGTAACTAATTTACAAAATTTACAGAAATTATTAATAATTCTAATGATTATTCTCCTTGAGCTAAGGAATAACCTCTTTTACCAGCAAAATTATACAAGCTTTCTACTTTGATAAAATCAATGTTATTTGCAGCTAGGTTACTAATTAATTTAGCAACTTCAGTATGATTAACATTACCTTTATCAGGCATGAAACGTAGGCACCAATGATCGGAAGTCATTTTAAAACTATCGTCACGTGGCCACAATTTTAAACCTTTACAAGCAATCGTTTTTAACTTTAAATTGCCAACATCTATTTTAGCAATTTTTGTTGCAACCTCATCAGCGGAATCTGCCTTAATATCAACAAATATATCAACCCCAACTAGTTCTTTTTTCTCAGAAGTGTCGATAGTATATTTTTTTTCTGTAGAATTAGATTCAAGATTTTCCTCGTAATCAGCAACTTTTAATGTAGATGGTTTGTCTCCAAGCCTTTTAATTACTTCATTAGCAAATTCTTCTGTACTAACTTTTTTACTTGAAGTTTTTTCATTATAAATATCGACAGTATGCATACCATCTTCAATAGTTTTTTTCCAAGCATTTTCAATAGCTGTTGCAGTTTTTCCTTGACCAATATGTACCAGCATCATAACAGCTGCGTTTATAAGCCCCGAAGGATTAGCGATATTTTTACCAGCAATATCTGGAGCAGAGCCATGAATTGCTTCAAACATCGCATAATTTTGACCAATATTCGCAGAACCTGCAAGCCCAACAGAACCAGATATTTCTGCGGTAATGTCAGAAATAATATCACCAAATAAATTAGAAGTAACAATTACATCAAAAATATCAGGTTTCGTTGCAAGTCTAGCTGTACCGATATCAACTATGTAATGTTCATTTTGGATTTTAGGATATTCTTTAGCGATCTCATCAAATACTTGATGAAAAATACCATCAGAAAATTTCATGATGTTATCTTTACTAAAACAAGTAACTTTCTTACGATTATTTTTTACTGCATATTCAAAAGCATATCTAACTATTTTCTCACAGCCAGTTCTACTGATTAATTTAATGGATTCCCGCATATTATGAGTATGACGATATTCAATACCAGCATATAAATCCTCTTCATTTTCACGAACAATAACTACATCAAGATTAGGATGCAGAGTGTTAACAAAAGGATGGTAAGAAATAGACGGCCGAACATTTGCAAATAATCCTAAGGCTTTGCGCAAAGTGACATTTAAACTTTTATAGCCTCCCCCTTGTGGAGTAGTTATTGGAGCTTTAATTAATACTTTAGTTCGCTCGAGTGATTCCCAACTATCGCTAGCAATTCCAGAAGTGTAATTTTTTTTATATAGTTTTTCACCAACTTCGATTACTTCAAGACGAATTCTCGCCTCTGCTTCTTTTAAAACATGCATAGCAGCTTGCATTATCTCAGGGCCAATGCCGTCCCCATATGCAACTGTTACTGGTACAAATTCCGAATTTACCATAAACAACTCTTATAAAAATATTTATCATTAACTAAATTATATACTACTTCAAGTAGTAGTCTGAATAGAAATAAGTAAATTTAATAAAATTAGCAATAAATATTTTTAAGTTGCAGCATTTTCTGGTCTAGTTTTGATATTTTCAGCGTTTTTTAATACTTTTTGGTAATTGCCACTTAGTGACCTTACACCAAATACCCAAATAAGGCAAATTACAACAAATACAGAAAACAAGAAACCAGCTATATCTTCATGAGTTGCCATTGGGAAAATAGTAAAAGTAATCATCTGCACTGCAGCTCCAGCCGATTTACCTATTTTAGTACCAATAACATCAACAGCAGCTTTTCCTTTAGTCTTCATCTCTTTATCAAGAGGAATATATACCATTTCTTTAGTTGCATCAAATAAGGAATATTTAGCTCCTTTACCTAAAACATTTTGCAATCCACCAACAAAGGTAATAATTAATAATGGCGATAACCCCTTAATTCCAATTAATAACATACTAACTTGGTCTTGTAATAAAACAGTAGTGAAGAAAATAGAACCAGCTATTAAAATCATTGCTGGAGTTATTACTGCCCCCCAAAACCAGCCAAATTTTCTAATAATAAAATTACCAATAAAAATAAACCCTATAGTACACCATCCAAGCCATAAATACACAGTAGTTTGATATTCTATAAACTCCTCAGGAGTAGAATATAAAGCTTTAACTCTAGAAAACCATAATCCTTCAATTAAATTAACAGTAGTACTATACGAAATCATTAAAATACAAATAATCGCTAAATATTTTGATGAAAGTACCATTTTAGTGCTTTCCATAATATTAAGTTGTAAAATATCAGCACGTTTTTCTTTAAATTTAATATTTTTAATAGACTCGATGTTAATAACTTCAATAATCCTATGTAAAAATAAACAAATTACGCCAGAAATTAGGACTAATGCACTTAATGATTTTAATGTTATTTCACTACTATCACTGACTCCCTGAAGAAACGGCATCAAGAAATGTTGTTGCCCTTTAAAATATGTAATAATAGGTTTACTAACAATTAAATTAAACTGACCAAAAATACCAAAAAAGACATAAAAACGTGTAGCTTCTTCTGTCTTAGTTATCTTATTAGCTAATTGCCAAAAAAGTAAAGAAAGCACTATAACTGGCCATAATTCTCCCATAATGTAAAATAGTACGAAACTCCATTTTCCCCACATAATGAAGAACCATTTTAGATAAGGAAAGTTTTGGACATAATGTTCTACTAATTCTGGATTAGGATGAAAAAATTCTTTATTTGGAAAGATAACAAAAGCAAATACAGCAAAGAATAATAAGAAAAAACCAACTACGATACGGAAAACTTGCTCTGTTGTCATTACATTACAAAGCTTCGTATATAGAACGACAAATAGTAATCCCATTGGCAATTCTCCCCACAGCTTTATAAAACTGATAACTTGAGTTCCCATATAGATCACGATATAACTATCTTTAGTGGTTCTTACAACATTTTGATTCAATAGAATAAAAAACATTAAAAATGCTATTGGTAGGAATTTTGTTAATTCATATGAACGAACTGGCCATATTAAATATCTAATTTTACTATGTCTAAAATTATCCCACGAACTGAAAGCTTCAATCATATTTATTACTTTTTTTTAATATTAATTTTTATTTACACAAAAGTTAATATATTACTACATGGTTTGTCAACTAAATAAGAAATATTTCAATTTCTTACTGTTTTATTCCCTTTTTCTAAAGCATTACTGTGCATACGATCTAAGACAAAACGGAATTTTTTCGAAGATAGTGACTTCATTTTCAAACTTAAAATCTGGTTTTTCATTCGTTTTAAGTATATAATTTACCTAACTTAAAAAATTAGATAAAATGTAACTATGTTAACCAATAAAACTGTAATTAATTTTTTCTTACGTTTACTAAAATATACGTATATATTGTTGCTGTTATTATTACCAATAGAAATTTTTAAGTTAGGTTTTAGCAGTGAAATTTTTCCAGCAATTGAATTAATTATTATCTATTATTTCAGTCTTTATAAAGAAGTAAAATATTGGCAAATTTTTATTCTTGGCTTATTACTAGATCAATTTTACAACCTGCCAATCGGCACTAGTTCTTTAGGTTTGATTATGGGAGATATTTTCTTGAAACAAATGGGAAAATGGTTTTTACTGAAAGATCATTTAACTAGTATATTAATTTTTCCTGGCTATTGCTTAGTCATATTTGCTCTAAAATTTTTAACTATTACTATAAAAGGTACTTATAGTATCCAAGGTATAAGTATTTATTTTCTTTATTTTACTACAATTCTAACTTATCCTCTAGCTAGTTTATTAATTGATAAATCCTTATACTATTTTACTAAAATAGAACAATATGTTAAGTAAAGATACCTTAAATAAACAATTAATTTCCCGCCGTACCTTTATTATAGGAGTTGGGAAATTTGCAATGTTATTTTTGCTTAGCTGTAGAATGTTCTATATGCAGTTTATCAAAAAAGATGAATATCGGACTTTATCCGATAAGAATAGAATCAAAATTATTATTATTCCACCAATACGTGGGCAAATATTTGATCGAGAAAATAATATTATTGTTAAAAATAAAACCTGTTTTAATTTACTTCTTGATAAAAATAAATTTAGTAGATCTAATAAAGAGCTCGATTTTATAGCTAATATCTTAGAACTTGATGCAGAACATTTAGAACGCATAAATAAAAGAATCAAAAAAGGAAGCAGGCGTATTCCTGTTATAGTTATTGATTGTTTAGACTGGCGGGAACTTTCAGCGATTGAGGAGAGAAGAGCAGAATTAGATGCCATATCCATTAAAACTGGTTATACAAGAATTTATAAGAACGGAGCAAATAGTGCTCACATTCTTGGTTATCTGGGAATGAATACGGATAATAATAAAAAACAAAACCATATTACACAAGAAATTCTCAAAGTTGGTAAAAGTGGCATAGAAAAATATTATGAAAATGGTTTAAATGGTGAGTTTGGTTATAAACAAATTGAAGTTAATGCCTATGGTCGCTATGTAAGAGATTTAAATAAAAATGACAGTATTTCTGGTAACGATTTGCATTTAAATATTGATTCTACCCTGCAAGAAAAAATTATGCCTATATTACCAGAAAAAGGATGTAGTGCAGTTGTTATGGATTGTACTAATGGACAAATATTGGCTATGAATTCAAGCCCGACATTTCAACCAAATAACTTTAATAATTTATCACAGAAATATTGGAATAGCTTAATTAATAATCCTTATAAACCCTTAATTAACAAAACAATACAAAGTTTATATCCACCTGGCTCTCCATTTAAAATTATAGTAATTTTAGCAGCCCTAGAAGCAGGATTAAATCCTAATGATAGATATGTTTGCAAAGGTAACCCTATGATTGGAAATAGTTTCCGCTGCGCCAGTCGTTTTGGGCATGGAGCTCTTAATATGATCGAAGCAATAAAGACTTCTTGTAATATTTATATTTATGAAATAGCTAAAATTATTGGAGCTGATAAAATTATAGCTATGGCCAAAAGATTTGGTTTAGGCCAAATTACTGGAATTGATTTGCCAGGGGAACTTTCTGGTTTTGTACCAACAAAAGAATGGAAAAAAAATAAATTTGGGACGAAATGGACTATTGGTGATACTTTCAATTTATCATTAGGACAAGGCTTTTTACTAGTCACTCCCCTGCAATTAACTAGAATGATTGCAGCAATTGCAAATAATGGCAAGTTATTTAAGCCACAAATTGCCAAAGCTGAACCAGAATTTACTACTATAGATATCAAGCAAGAATATTTAGACATTTTAAAAACGGGCTTATACCAAACTGTAAATAATTTAGGTGGAACTAGTTATCGTAATCGTATTAATTATAAATCAATAAAAATGGCAGGAAAAACAGGTACTGCTCAAGTAATTAGTAAATTAAATGCTAATGATGATTTAAATAGAGCAGATATTGCTTGGAATCGTCGTAACCACGCAATATTTCTAGGGTTTGCTCCATTTAAGCAACCTAAATTTGCTATATCAGTTTATTTTGATCACGGTGGTGGGGGTGGCAAAAATGCTACCCCAATTGCTAAGAAAATTATGCAAGAAATTTTATATAAATATTTTTAACTTTATTAATATCGTCAAATAATTTCTATTATTGACACCCTAATTCTTCTAATAAAGGCTGAGTTCTAATAGTAGTAATGCTTGGAAAATTTAAACTGGTTAATTGCTGTAGTTTCTCTATAGAAGTGCTGTAATTGCAATAATTTTTATCAGTTGCTTCCTGGGTAAAATAAAAACTAGAATATTTGATATTATCATCATTTTTCAAAATAACAATTTTCCAAAAACCATTCGGAACTACATGTTCTAATTTAGCACTTGGTAATTTACAGATAGTTTTTCCAGTATAATAGGATCCAGTCATAATATATACTTCACCATCATATTCTCTTGCAAGTAGACGTATACGATCTTCTAACTTTTTCCATGCCCCCCTATTTAATTTTGCTAGTTGTGGAGTAATATTAGATAAATAATTAGTTTTTCTAGCACTTATATGATTACTAAAAGATGCAAGTGGCGCTAAATGACCACGGTCATAGCCACATGTAGCATAAGCATGTTTATAATCTGTTGGAGTTAGAGCATATTCAGCATCAGATAATTTGGGATCACTTC
The DNA here is from genome assembly GCA_013214485.1 of Rickettsiaceae bacterium. Taxonomy (GTDB): domain Bacteria; phylum Pseudomonadota; class Alphaproteobacteria; order Rickettsiales; family Rickettsiaceae; genus JABSSF01. The sequence continues at coordinate 8,255 of JABSSF010000059.1, forward strand.
GCCATTTACGTTCTTTATAAGCACCACTTAAATTTTGTGGAACAACTTTATATGCCACCCAATCAGCAAATTTAGTTTTCCTATTCAGACTTAAAACAAAGATATCATGCTTAATAGTAAAATTATCCTTAGCCATATTTGTTGGGCATTTATTATTAAAACATAAATCACTAGTAATCTGCTCAAGCACAGTAGCCGTGTCAATAACACTGCTATTTACTTCTTTATCATCTGTTTCATAAGAACATGATAGAGTAGCAATTAATATTAAAAATAATGCAGACAGCTTTTTTGCTAAGCCAGTAATTTTATTGAAAATAATAATATTAATCCTATTATTAATAAAAAGTTTATGCATTAAATTTTAATTAATAATAAAAAATACGGCAACTAATCTAGATAGCAGATTAGTTATTTTTTATTCGACTGAAACAAAAATTATTGTAAAATCAACCTTATGAATGTTAGGTTAACTAGTAAGCTAGCATTTTGGGAGCTCAAAAAACCAGGGCGGTCAAATAAAAGCTTACCCTAAGTTACATTAGAAAAATACTACAATTTTATCTAACGATTTTGCAATGATAGCCAAATTAATTGCAACTATACTCAAGACGAATGAAACACTCTAGAATCTAAAACCAAATCCAACTGAGAAAATAATTGGATCCCACTTAATTTTAGTTTTAATATCTTCAAGAGTTCCAGATGAGTCATTACCTGGATTTAAGAATTGTCTGCGATAGCTTATTTTCGAACGAGAATAATATTGCCTAATATCTAAAGTAAACATTTTATCGTCTCTACCAATTAAGTCAACACCAGCTTGAACCATAAGCCCATGAGATGCTCTAAGTTTAAATTCTTTAGCACGTGATAATGGGTAGCTTCCTTGATAACCTAAGCCAACATATGGGCTTATGCCACCAAATGGCAAAGGATGGAACTGAAGAGCCCCTGCTACTGGAATTACATATACGTCATTAGACGAACTTATAGTAGCAGTGCCTGTGCCATAATTGTTAAAAATATCTAACAATGTTGCAGATTTCACTTTATAAGAAACAATTCCTAAAGAGGATTCCGCTGCAATATAATCAGTAAAAAAGAAAGATGTAGAAGTATCAACACCATAACCATGATTTATCAAAGCTGACGGAGTGTTTTGCCCAGGGTTAATCGGCGGTGGTAAATTTTCATGTTTAGCCCTAACTTCAGAATAATAAGGTCTTACTTTAAATAACATTGGTCCTTCATTTTCATAATAATCTGCATCATAGTCATTCTTGTTTGCTAAAGCAGCATTTACAACACCATTAGTCATGAATATTAAAACTACTAGAAAAAATCTTATTATTTTCATAAATTTGTTTCCTTCAATTATTTATTTTATTACCAAATAATTATTTTATATCTTCTATTTTCTTTATACATTCTTAATTTAAGATTTTAAATTAAAATTATTAAAATGTCGTAACTTTAAGTCTCTTTAGCTTATTTATCAATAATCTTATATGTAAACTTGGGTTAATATACAACACTAAATAACCTTGATTTGAAAAAATAACTTCCATAAACCTACAAAATATTATATCTTCTAGTTAAATTATTTGTCAAAAAAATTTACGGATATTCTATGGAAACTAGATTAAAAGCTTATTTTATAGGCATTTTATGGTTCATTTTAAGCTTAGTTAGCAGCTCAGTTAATGATATAATACAAAAATATGTTAGCCTTCCTGCTTATGAAATAACATTTTTTCGCTTTTTCTTTGGTACGATAACGTTGATACCTTTTATTATGTATTATGGTATAGGTACTTTGAAAACTAGTAGACCAACTATTCATTTTATCCGTGGGCTGCTTTTGTTTCTAGCTATTTCAGGGTGGATTTATGGACTACATATTGCTCAAGTAACAACAGCCACAGTAGTAAGTTTTGCAACACCTATTTTTGTCTTAGTTCTTGGAGTATTTTTCCTCAGTGAAAACATTATTTGGCAAAGATGGGCAGTTACTTTTATAGCTTTTGGTGGTATTTTTATTACCCTAAATCCACTTGCGGAACAATTTAATCCTGAAATACTAGTTTTAGTATTTGCAACTTTTGCTTTTGCAGTATTAGATATTATTAATAAAAGATTTGTTATTCAAGAATCAATGATCAGTATGTTATTTTATTCAGCAATTGTTACTGCTGTATTAGCGTTTCCTTTTGCTTTAATGAATTGGAGTACACCGACTACGCTAGAATTAATGTTATTATTTATTCTTGGAGCAAGTGCCAATTTAATTTTATTTTTCATTTTAAAAGCATTTTCTATAATAGATGCTACTGCATGTGCACCATATAGATATTTAGAATTGCTTTTCTCAGCAATAATTGCTTATATAGTATTTGGTGAAATCCCAAAAGAATCTACTATTTGGGGGGCTTTAATTGTAATTCCTTCTACTTTATTTATAATATATTCAGAGAAAAGAGCTATAGATAAACAAAAATTGGCAGATTCCAGGCTAGATAATGCTAGCATGGAAAAGGCCAAAGTTTAAAGAATTTATGAATAAGAAAAAACTAATTTTAACCAGTGGCGCTGCAAATATATTTGAATGGTATGATTATGTATTATTTGGACATTTTGCTCCCATAATTGGTGCTAATTTTTTTCCAGACTCTGATCCAAAAACTTCATTATTAGAAGCATTTCTTGTTTTTGCTATTGGTTATTTAATGCGTCCAGTTGGTGGTATAGTCTTTGGAATGATTGGTGATAAATTTGGCCGCCGTACTGCTCTTAGTAGTGCAATGATTGTGATGGCATTTCCCACAGCTGCTATTGCCTTTTTACCAACGTATAAAGATATAGGTATAGCTGCTACTATTTTAATGGTAATAATTAGAATGACTCAAGGTTTTTCGATGGGAGGGGCTGTTACTGGTTCTATGTCATTTATTATTGAGCATACTGAGAAAAAATACCGTGGTCTTTTTGGTAGTATACCAATGTTTTGTATTTGTATAGGTATATTGCTTGGGTCAGTTATATCTTATTTTACAAAATTCTTCTTAGCTGAAGAAGCTTTTTACCAATGGGGTTGGCGAACACCATTTTTAAT
>JABSSF010000006.1 GCA_013214485.1 Rickettsiaceae bacterium
TTTTCTTAAATGTGCCATTACATCAGATCATAGCACTATACTTTTAAATATTAAAGTTATTTTTGCTAGTTTCCTTACAAATAATTTGTACAATATGGCCATCCTTAAATGCTATTTCTATGTCTTCCCAAGTAGCTCCTATTGGAGTTGCAAAAAACGATAATTTATTTTTACTAGCAAATTTATCTAATAGTTTTTGCTTAAAATTTTCTAATAATTCTATAGCAAAATTGTTAGCGATTAATTCTCTAGATTTAGAAATAATAATAGTTTCTTCTAGAGAAAAAATTATCGAATCCTTATTTCTGATTTTATTTATTACGTTATCACTAATCATCTGATATGTAGGTACTATAACTATAAAATTATTTTGCTCCTGTTCGTATAGTAATTTAAATAATGTTTCTTCAATTTTCTCTACAAAACTAGGTATTATCAGATATACGGGAAATTTTTTGTTAGCTATAGGAATAAAATTACCTATCTTATGAGTGTTATTAAAATATTTTAATTTATCATAAGCATAATTAATGTTATATATTTCAGCTAATTTAATAGATAATTTTTGCCAATCTACTTCAAAAGCAATTATATCCTGAATTGATAATTTAACGTTAGCACAATCAGCGATATTTTTTTGATTATTACAAATAGCTATAATTTCATTTTTTTGTTTAATTATTTCTCTAGGACATCCAGGACTGGTAGGGTTTGGACAATTATATGAATTAACAATTATATTTGTTGGCCTTAAAAAAGGTTTCAAAATGTCAAATTCCTCTTTAGCCAATTCCTGCCAATGATAATATGGAACAAAACCACCAGTATTTTCTATAATATTATAAATATTTAGTAATTTATTTTGCATATGTTTATTGTTTAAGTTTAATTGATATTAATTTAAAGATAAAAGCCTCTAGCTTTTAGCCATGTTTCAACCAAGATATTATCTTGATCAAAAGTAAGACCAATTATATCTGGGGGAATGATTTTTATTATTTTTGCTCTAATGGAATCAGTGAATTTAATAGAAAACTCAACAGCTAGGATATCTGCTCCAGATTTGCCAAGCAGTTCGTGAAAAGGAAGATTTTGTAAATTGAAATAGTTTTCACTTTCTAAAAATATGTTAGTAGTTAAAGCCTGCCATCTGAGTTGTAACTTGGTAAGTCTGATTTCATCAATTCCTTCTATATCAGAACATTGGATACTTGCTTTGCCCTCCCTTTTTATTGGTTCTAAAGTAAATTTTTTACTTGGGATAAAATAATTCTTGGATTTAAATAAATATTTACTAATCAAAGTTAAATACAAATCTTTTTGATTTTGTGGCATACTACTATCAATAGCTATTTCTTGTTGTTTTTTATCATAAATTACAAAGTCATGAATTTCTGGTCTATAAGAGATGAGTTTTTGTTTTGCAGATAAATTTCGTCTATATAATAAATACCTGGAAAATAAAATAATAATTTTATTTTCTTGCTGACTAAACGATATTTTGCAACTAGTTTGGGAAAACCAATTATTCAATTCAGATTCTATTGCTAGTAATTGCTTGCTAGTCGGTATATGATAGTAAATGTTACTGTTTTTAAGCTTTAAATACTGGTAAGAGGTGCTTTCTTTAGTTGAAGTTTTTGTATATAGTGATTTTAATAACTTTGGAGATTTAAACCATAATAAACCAGCTAAATCGTTTCTTGTGTATTTGTTTATAATATCTAAATCATATTTTTTGGCTATAGCAGATAAAATATGTTGCTTGTTTGTTTTAGCCATTTCGTAAATAAAATATAATGCTTCTATTAGCTTAGCTGGAGCAGAAGTTAATAGCGTTAAGGATAATTTTGTATAATCCAACTGATCTATATTGTTTTTATTAAAATTAATTCCGTTTTTAATGAAAAAATAACGATGTTCTTTTAAAAGCATAAATAATAACTCAGGACTTAATTGTTTGATATTAATAGGGTTAATAAAATTGATAGTTTTTACAAGTGACATTACCATCTATTATTAAAAGAACGATAATTAGAGCAGTATTTCAATTATTAGTCAAACTAAAACTTTTTGTTATATTTTATTTTTTTTTAAATAAATAAAAGTTTAGAGAAAATATTTATTTTATATTATTTATTTTCAGTAAATTGATTAATAAGTTGTTTAACTATTACAAGAATTTCTTTGTTGTAATTAAAAAAAAATTACTTTGAAAAGGGCTTTATACAAGCTGATCCACAATTATTATATTTCAGAAAAGAATTTCACGGAAAATTAAATATACAGGTCGTATAAATCTAAGTGCCTGTCAATTTAATAATGAGGAAATAATGCAATCAAATAATAGTTATAAAGGAATTGATAAAATATTAATTTTAATTGTTCGTAAAAAGGCTAAACAACTATCTTATTCTAAATATTTTTTAAATAGTGATTTAGAAGATTTAGAACAAGAATTAATGGCAGATTTATTAGTACAAATTTCAATATATAACCCCCCTGAATGTACAATATATCGTTTTGCCAAAGTTGTTGTAGAAAATAAGTCTTGTAGGCTTGTACGCTTGATGTTAAGACAACAATTTGACAATTTATCTTTGTTAGAGGAACAAGAAATATTAGACCCAATCAAATATTTGGAACAGGACATGGCTGTTAAATCTGCAATAGGTGAGGATAATGACAAGTTTGTAGAACTCTATTCTTTGTTACAATTCTTTAGTCTCCAAGAAATTGCGGAACAAAAAAACATTTCTTATTTTAAATTATATCGTAATTTACAGAAATTACGGCAGATTTTAAAAGATGCAGGTTTGTATAAGTAGGCATTTAAAGCTTTATTACAAAACTGTATTCTTTTTCAAATTACAGTTCTTGCCTGGGTTAGGTTAAGAATTGTAAAAATGTATTGTTAGTAATTTATATAAATATAAGTGACTATAAGGTATATATAGTCACTTATTTATTAAAAAAAATTGCAAAATAATTTTGCTAAATGACCCTTAATATAATGCAATAGCAATTATATATTAAAAATGAGGGAAGTTTATGAGTAATAGGTTAACTAGTAAAGGAGATATTAACAATAAAAATGTGTTTAAAATACCAATAGGGATGGTTGCAAAATATCCGTCAAAAAAATTATTTGAGTTATTAACAGTAGCAAACAAAGAATTAGATCGAGCAAAGAAAGCGAGTCAATGGATAGAGGCAGCAATTTCGTTGAGATTTCAAGAAAGAGTACAAGCAAAACGGATGCGTTTAAGTAAAAATACGGGAGTAGTACATGTTGAAGAAGATGATTTTCGTTTTAGTTCAGATATTCCAAAGAAGGTGGTATGGCATCAGTCCTATCTTGCTAGAGTAGTTAATGATTTAAAAGCTAGCGGTCATAATTCTAGCGATTATGTTGATATAATATATAAAATCTCTGAAAATAAATATAGTAGTTGGCCAAATTCTCTGCAGGAAATATTCAAACCAGCCAGAACAGTAAAAGTAGGAAATCCTACATGTAAATTAATTTGTTTAAAAAAAGATGTCTAAGGGGTCGTTAGTAGAAAGATTTGGTCGTTATGCCTATTTTGACGGTAGTTGTTGGTATTGGCAAGGAGCAAGAAATAGTCAAGGTTATGGGGTTATTAGCAAGGGAACAAGAAAACAAGGGAATGTTAAGGCACATAGAGCCTCATATGAGATTTTTAATTTTCAGCAAATTTCTAACAAACAATGTGTTTGTCATCATTGCGATAATCCAGCTTGTGTTAATCCGCATCACCTATTTTTAGGGTCGCAGCAAGATAATGTACTTGATATGGTGAAAAAAGGAAGGCATAAATTGCCACCTATTAAGCAAGGTGAGGATTCTAGTAAGGCTAAGCTTAAAGAAATAGAAGTAAGAAAAATAAGAAAAATGTCTGATTTAGGATTTTCATCAAGGGTTCTTGCTAGGGATTTTAAAGTATCTAAAACTACTATATTACAAATTATAAATCGCAAAAGTTGGAAACATATATGATAAAACCTTCAGAAGAATTTTTACAAATATATTTGCATGTATTATATAGCTATTCAAGTGGTTATATAGCTTTTCGTAGTTTTAATGAAAAAGGAGCTAGGTATAAAAACAAATCATATAATATATGGCTTCCATCAGATGATGAGCTTAATAATAAGGCAATGGAATTTGTCAGGAAAGTAAATAGAGATGGGCTTGCTTGTTATACTATACCAGGTACTGTGGCAAAAATAGGAGAAGCCAAAGCAGAACATATTTTGCAAATGCAAACCATGTTAGTTGATATAGATCAAGGAGATATAGCAGGAAAATTGACTAAATTAGAAAGAGAATTTTTAGCCCCAACATTAATTGTTGAATCAGGAGGGATTACTAAAGATAAGCAAAAAAAGTTACATCTTTATTGGCAATTAACAAAGGCAGTTACTGGAGATGAATTACAGCAGTTGTTGGATGTACGTTATAGGTTAGCATTATTTATAGAAGGAGATTTGCATTTTAAGTCGGCGCATCAGCCAATTAGGGTAGTAGGTTCTATTTATCATAAAGAAAATCAGCATAAATTAGTCACTATACGTTCTTATAATAGGATAGAATATGATTTCTCTGAAATAATAGCTAAAGTAAGTAATTTACCTCGAATTTTAATAGATAATAAAACATCACTTCAAAAGTTATTAATTAATAAAACATATAGTGGTGGCAGTGGCCAGAATACTAGATTTAATGTTATTAGCAGAGTAATAGGTTATTGGATACGGAAATATCATCAAGGTCTAATTGACGAAAAGCAATTATGGCAGGAAATTAGTGATTATAATATGGTAAATATTGTTCCGAGTTGGCCTGAGGATAAATTAAGGCAAGCAGTAAGTGGGTTATGGAAAAAACATATAAAGCAATATGGGGTAGCAAAAATAACAAAACAATATCAAAGTTTTTCATTAAATAAGTTAATTACGGATGAAGCTAGAGTTCCAGAAGATATTATTGCTCCTAGATTGTTAACTCCAGGAGGGTTATTAGTTTTTGGTGGTGCGCCAAAGGTTGGGAAAAGTGATTTTCTATTATCAATGCTTACACATATGGCAGCTGGTTATGAATTTTTGGGTTTTAAACCATCAAGACCATTGCGGGTATTTTACTTGCAAACTGAGATTAGTTATCACTATTTACGAGAAAGGTTACAAAATATGCAATTAGCAGCAGAATTAATTAGCAAGGCCAAAGATAATTTATATGTTAGTTGTGATAATAATATTGTTTTGAATAAAGAAGGCAGTGAAGCCATTATTAAACATATTCAGGAAGCTTTACCTGAGAAACCAGATATTATTGCTATTGATCCTTTACGTAATATTTTTGATGGTGGTAGAAATGGAGCTGGTGAAAATGATAATGAAGCAATGTTGTTTTTTCTCCAGCAGAGAATTGAATTATTGCGGCAAAGAATTAATCCTGAGTGTGGGATAATAATTGTACATCACACTAAAAAAATTACTAGAAAACAATTTGACCTTGAGCCGTTTCAAGCATTTTGTGGTGCTAGTAGCCTGCGTAGCTTTTATTCAACAGGAATGTTGTTGTATCAAATGGATAATAACAATAATTATTGTAAGATAACATTTGAATTACGTCATGGTAGAAGCTTAGCTAATAAGATAGTACAAAAGCAGCTAAATGGCTGGCAGGAAATCATTGATAAAAACAAGAATGTTACTAATAATAATGTAAAGGATATTATTATAGAATTACTTGAACAAGAAGCATTGCAAGGTAAATTTTATTTAATGAAGCAATTTGCTGAACGGTTTCAATATCATCTAAAGCTTGGTAATAGTCGTAATATTTATAATGAATGTTCTAAAGCAGCTAGTAATGGTGATTTAAAATTCTTTGATAATCCTAAGGAATATGGAGTTAATTTAAAAAATGCAGGTTTTGGTTTTTTATGTAGTGAAAATATGAAAATAGCAATGATACGTTCTGGGGCAGGTAGTAAATATCAAGCAATATTACCAACTCATTATAAATGTAAATATAGCGGTAGAAAGAAAAAAATGCGTAATATAAATATTTGGCAAATTAATTATGAAGAAGTAGTATGAACAATCAGCAAGGTGATTTTATTCATTATAACGATTTTGCAAAAGTTATTACCAAAGGAGAAATATATCATTTTGGTAAAATGCAATCACAGGTAATAAAACAATTATATGAAGTTGCCAATAGTAATTCTCCTTGGTTATTTGGCAAAGAATTACTATATAAAGCGGGGGCAACAACTATGCGTTTAAGTGATCTTTTTAAATCGCAGCCGAAATGGCGTAATTTGATCGAATCTGATCGAAGAGGTAATTATCGTTTAAAATTATCCTCTACTTATCCTGGAATAAACCAACATTGATCCTGAAGACAAACTATCTTTTTGTTAGTAAAATAGTTTTATTGTTTAATGAGGACATATTGCTATGGGAAAAAAAATAACAGTAAATGGTAATATGGTACCAAAGAGTTGGTATCATAAAATTATCCGTGAGAATAAAAAACCAGATCAAGTCGCAGCAACTATTCTTGCTGATTTACTTACAAAATATAACGCAGGAGAAGGTACGGAATTTCAACTTGGTTATAAATATTTTATTCAAGAATATAATTTTACTAGAACGCAAGTAAGAGATGCTTTAGTTAGACTAGAAAAGTCTTATTTATTACGACGAGAATATAGAACTATAAAAGTAAGTGATCGTAAATTTAATAACGAAGTTTTTCTTATTTTAAATAGTAAAAATTTACGTAATACTTTTTAAAAAATATCATGGAAAAAATGTATCAAACTAGAAGAATATATTTACTATTAATATATAGTGCTTTGATTATTTTCTTATCACTTATTGTGACAGATGCTTTAGCGTTTAATATAGACCAGGGAGTAAAGGCTGCGACGGATCCTTTACTTAAAGGAATAAAGGATCATTGGGGTAAGGCTGTAGCTATATCTGGAGTTACAACAGCCATAGTTTCAGATGGAGATATGCGAACAAGAGCCGTAAGAGCTGGTATTGGTTGTGGTGCTTCGGGAGCTGTGGTAATGGCGGTTTTAGGTTTTTTTACATAAGGTTGAAATTTGCGAAATATACGTTTTAATAATTGTCTAAATCAACCAACAAAACTTTATAATGTACCAATTGGTGGATTAATAGTTGGTGGCTTTTCATTGTTATTATTTTCAATAATATATGGTGTGGTAACTGGGGTTGTGGTAATGACATTAGGATTTTTTCTTGGTAATTGGTTTGGTAAAAACTGGTATTTAGGGCGGATTCAAAGTTATATTTACTGGCATTTACCAATCGCAAAAATATTAATTGATAAGAAATTGCCAGAATCATATCAACGTAAATTAATGTAAGGGTTATCTTTGTGGATAGTATAGTTGCAGGTAGGAATATAGAGCAAATTGCTCGGCAACGTAATCTGTTTATAGTGTTAACAATGTTATTACTTTTAATATTGTTAATAGTCAGTATTAAATTAATTACTTTAAAAGAGAAAATAGTATTAGTACCAGGTTTGAATAAGAAAGTGTGGACAAGTAATGCAGGAGTTTCTACTGGTTATTTAGAAGAAATGACAATTATGTTTTTACCATTATTACTTAATTTAAATAGTGAAACAATAGATTGGAATCGTGATAAATTATTTAATTACATTTCGCAATCAGAAGCAAAATATTTACGAAAAATGACTGAGTATTTTGCTGCTGAAAAAGAAAAATTACAGCAATTTGATATGTCTACCTACTTTGAGCCTAAAAAGCTAGAGGTAGATAATAAAAATTTAAAAGTAATTGTTCATGGGGTGTTAACTAGTAGGTATGGACAGCAAGGGATTAAAACAATTGCAACAAGTTATGTATTACAGTTTGAATGGATATCTGGGTCTTTAAAATTACAAGAATTTGTTAGATTAGTTACAAGTGAAAAAAATTAATAAATCGCTATTTCTTCTATCATTGCTCGTTATAACGATAAGTAATTGTTATGCAAATTTTAAATATTATCATAAAACTACCTTGCCGCTTAAGTTAGTTATTAGTAATTACGGGGTAAACAGGATAGAATTTGTTAAGCATCAAATATCACAAATTATTGTTGCTGATAATTTGCTAGATATTAAGTTGTCAGAACAAAAGAATCATTTATTTATTCAACCTAAAGTAGACGATGGAATAATAAAATTATCAGTGCTTGATGTTGTAGGAACAGCGATTGATATTGAACTAACTATAGCAGCTATAAAACCGCAAGCAATTATTATTAAAGATAAGATTGTAGATGGTGATTTACAAAATAAAAAGATGGGGCTTGAGGCAAGTTTAATGTTAAGAGCTATGATGGCTGGCAAGAAAGATAAATATTTTGTTTGTAATAATAGCAAGAAGATTAATTGGCGATCTGAGCCACAACTTAGAATAAAACAAGAACAAATATACCGCTTTGGTAATTTGGTTGGAGCAAAGTTATTTATTAGAAATATTGCTAGGCGTAAAAATTTTTTCTTAACGAGAGATCATTTAGAAAAATTATTTCAAGATGTTGTTACTGTAAATATCAGTAGTAATATTATTTTGCCGCAAAGAGGCGTTTATGTATGGATAGTTAATAATGCTGAATAATAACAGAATAAAAATAAAGCAAATAATATTATTGTTAGGTGTAACAGTTGGCTTAATATTTGTTGGGTTGTTAGTTATTGGTGTAATACGTAAAACAGCAAAAGTTGATAAGGATGGTAATGATTTGACTAAGCTTAAAATAGAAATGGCTTCAGCAAGTATGGATCCTGAAAAAATGTGGCGTAATTACTTTGAAACTAGTTTAAAAAAATTAGCAGCTAAATTTGAAGATCGATTAAAGCTTGCTGAAGATAATTTTTTACAACAAAAAAATGATTGGCAAGAACAAAATAAACAGCAATTGCTTAAATATAATGAAGCATTAATGGTAGCTAAGGAAGAATTAAGCCAAGCAAAATTACAAATTGATCAGTTGAGACTAGGACAAAATAATATCGAAATTCCAGAAGATATTGAACAGATGCCAGATTTTACAATATATAATTTTGTTAATAAATATAAATTTGATCGGCCGAAATCTAGTGAAAATTATATACCAGAAGGAGCTTATATCTCTGGTTATTTAATTTCAGGAATAGCTACTTCTACAGCTTTAAATGCTCCAGAAGAAGGGGCTGTTCCCGTAGTTATTAGAATTACTAATACAGGAAATATTGCTAAAAATTTTACCGCAGATGTAAAACAATGTCGCATAATGGGTAGTGCTTATGGTGACTTATCGTCAGAGCGGGCAATAATTAGAGCAGAGAAAATGGTTTGCACAGTAGATGATAGTTACATTACTAGTAATATAGCAGGAATAGTTCATGGCCCTGATGGAATGAATGGTATTAAGGGTCAGATAGTATCAACTAGTATTAAACATATAAAAAATGCCATGCTTGGTGGTATTATTAGTGGTTTAAGTAATAGTGCTCGGAAAGGTGATAATATGCAATTAATCGGTGGTAATATATTAACGCCTAAGAAACAAACCTTTACTGATATTGCAAGTGATGGTGCTTTAGCTGGGACTAGTAGTGCGGCTGATAAGATAGCCGATTATTATTTGAAAAGAGCGGAAAAGTTATCGCCAATATTAACAGTGCCTGGAGGGGTTAAAGTTGATGTTATTTTTACTAAGGGATTTTATTTTGGTGAACTTGGGGTGCAGGAGAGAATAAAGCAAGAAAGAGTAAAAGAATCTACAGGAGATGATAAATGGTCAGAAGATTATTAATGTTATTATACTCGAAACGAATGAAAAATCAGATTTTTAAGTTTGAAAATGAAGCCATTATCTTCATTAAAAAACTCTTCCGTATCACTGAATATGCAAGACTTTTTAAACTTGATACTATCTCAATTTTCTGTTTTAAAAAAACAGGTTTTTCATTCGTTTCGGGTATATTATTGTTATCATTACCATTATCAGGATGTAGTACTTATAGTAGCAGTTTTGGTTGTGGTGATGCAAAAGGTGCTAGTTGCAGACCGATTAGTGTTGTTGATCAAATGATAGATAATGGTGAAATTCTAGAGCTACATCATACTAAATGCCGATATAAAAAATGTAGCACTTTATTAACACCAAAATTAAATGATAAAGAATCAAAATGAATTATCCAAAATTTTTAAATCATATTGCTAAAATTACTGTCTATAAGAGTTCTACTGAACGGGGCTTTGCTCCTAAAGATAAGTTAAAGCAATATGTAGCTGAGGCAACTTGCGGAGCTGGTTCTTTTAGTGATTTCTTAATTTATGATTATTTTGATGACACAAGCAAATTATTTTTTAACAATGATGGTAGTTGTGGTTTTGTATTAGAAATTTCAGCAATAGTTGGCAGCAATCCTGATATTGAAAAAAATTTATATTTATTTTTTAATGAGGAATTACCAAGTAAATCTTATTTACAATTTTTAATAGTGGCTTCACATAATATTGAAGATAAATTGGCAATATGGCGATCAGGTAGGAAAACTAATTCTAAAGTATTACAACGTTTAACTTCTTATCGTGAAACTTTTATTTATGATAGGTCAATTCAGTTTGGCAATAATGATGGTAGGATAACAAGAAATTTTAAAATCTATCTTGCATTTAGCACTAATGCTAATAAAGATTTACAAGGTTTATTACGTTTCCAACAGAAATTATATAAGAAGTTAGCTACTGAAAATTTAAATCCTTATATATGCAATGCTAGTGATTTGATCTTTGTGGTTCAAGATTTATTACAAATGCAACTTCAAGCAAAAAGTAAAGAGCAATATGATCCATTAAATATTTTGTCTAATCAAATGACTAAGCCAACAGAAACAATAAATATTACGAATGATAGAATAGAAAATCAAGAGACAGAAATCATTACCAGATTATTTTATTTGAGTAAATTACCAAAAGAATGGTCATTATCAGCAATGATTAATCTTCTTGGTAGTGAGACAAAATCTATTCCTGCGAGATTTGCAATTAGTTATATTGTGGCTAATAATATAGCTGATGCTGAGGCAATGAAAATAGTTAGTAAAGGTAAACGAGTAATCCATGCAGCTGAGCAATGGTATGCTAGAAATGATTATAATTTAAAACGGGAAGCAAGTAGTTGGCAATCAATTATTAGTAGATTTAAAAATGGCGAAAAATTTTTGACTGATACAATGTCAGTACTAGTCAGTAGTCCAAAGAAAGATTTTGATAGTGCCGAAGAAATAGTAAAAAGTTTATATAATAGTCATGATTGGGAACTGAAGATTTGTAAAAATTTACAGTTGCCTGGGTTAATAGCAATGTTACCAATGACTCAAGCAAGCTATTTTCATATTTTACAATATTTTAAATTAACAAAAATTGTTCAATCGGCGGAAACTGTAGCCAAATTACCGATACATGCTGAATGGTATGGTGTTCCTATGAGTGGTGTATTGATGATTGGAAGAAGAGGAGAGTTGTTTAATTGGAATCCATTTTATCGTGTTGGTGGTGGTGGTAATTATAATTTATGTCTGATGGCACCACCTGGTAGTGGTAAATCATTCTTTTTACAAGAGCTTGCTACCTCATTACTGAGTACTAATGTTGCGGTATTTATTCTTGATATTGGCGGAAGTTATAAAAATATTTGTTCCTTAGTTGGTGGTGAAATGATTCGCTTTGATAAGGACAATGAAATGTCATTAAGCCCATTTGCTTCGCTTGCTAGTAGTGGAGCAATTTATGCTAAGGCAATGGAGTTATTAAATAAAAACTATGCTATAGAAAAAATTAGCGAAATAACTGGCTTATCTGAAGATGAAATAAATTCCTTAAAAGCCAGTAATAATCAGAGTGATCATCAAGAGAAAGAAGAACAAGCAATAGAAGTGCTAAAAATTGGCCAGTATTTCGTCACTAAAGATAGCATTATTTATGCAAAAACTATTATCGGAGCTATGTGCGGGATTAATGGTGATAGTTATCGTGAAGCAATATTGGAACAAGGTATTACTATGGGTATCAAAACATATAGTAATAAACTTGATTTAACAAAATTATGTCAGTTATTAAAAACTCTGCGTAATCAAGATGATGAACTAATAGAATGTGCATCAGAAATAGCAGAAACACTTTATGCTTATAGTGAAAATGGGGTACATGGTAGGTTCTTTAAAGCAGGCAAGGAGGCAAGTTTTAAAGAGATGATGACAGTATTTGAATTTGAAGAAATAAAGGAAGATAAGTCATTGCTTTCAGTTGTTTTACAAATTATTCTAATGCAGATAAGTATGCAATTTTTATGCGGTGATCGTAGTAAAAGATTTGTGCTTATAGTTGATGAGGCTTGGATGATACTTGATTTTGCTGCTACTTTTTTAGAAAGATTTGCCAGAACGGTACGTAAATATGGTGGTAGTCTTATTACATGTGTTCAAGATTTAGGTAGTTTTAAAAAAAGTTCTGCAGCAAAGGCAGTGTTTGAATGTAGTACTTGGACAGCAATGTTGCAACAAATTGATAAAGGGCTTGATGAATTTCGCAAAGATGAAAGTTTTAAAAATTCTATTTCATTAATAGAGGGAATAAAAAAGGATCCCAATAATAAATATTCAGAAATATTGATTTGGAGCAATGGTTTAAAAATAGTTGGTAGGCTTGCTGTTGATCCTTATTCGATGGCTCTTTATTCTACTGAAGATAAAGATTATTTTTTCTTAAAAAAGCTTGAGAATCAAGGGGTAAGTAAGCATGAAGCAGTGTTAAAGTTAGCAGAAAAATATGGCTTTAAAAATGGTTAAACTATTGACCAAAATAATGTTAATAAATTTGTTATTCATAAATATTGTAAATGCCAAAGATTTTGGTAAAAGACAAACATCATTTCCAATAGCAGAAGAGGGATTTACTTTGATGATAAAGCGGAAATTACAGAATTTAGATTTAGCAAGAGAGAAAGAAAAAATGTTACAAAAAATGAATGCTAGGATAGCAAGGCCAAGAATTATAAAACAAATACCTATAGCTACTAGAAGCAGACAATATTATTATGATCCAACTTATATTTTAACTAAGGATATTAGCCTGCCAGATGGTAAATTGTTATATAAAAAAGGTACTAAAATTAATCCACTTGATCATATAGAGTTCAAGCGACGGTTATTTTTTATTGATGGTGATAATAAAGAGCAAATTACTTGGTTAAAATCCGAATTAATCAGAAGCAAACGAAATATAGAAAATCGGATTATTTTAGTCATAGGTAATCCTATACAGCTCAATAAAGAACTTACTAAAGAGGGGTTAGCGGATAAAGTTTATTTTGATCAAAATAATGAACTAGTAGATAAGTTTATGATTCAAGCAGTCCCTGCAAGATTAGAACAGGATGGTAATAAACTTAAGATAGAAGAGATTAAATTAGAGCAGAAAAAAACCCTGTAATAATTAAAACTATTACAGGGTAAAAAGGAAAAATATGTCAAAACATAATATAAAAACAATTACAACAACCTGTACTTTATTAAAACCATGCTTGATTCTCTAAAAGCACAAAGCATAATCTAATGGTACTACGGTAAAAACCTTATGTCAATAGTTTATAACAAAAAAGTAAAAATATAAGTGATTTGTTAAAAAACATGAATATTAATGTGATATTTATAATACAAAAATTATTATTTTTAGCAATAATAATTATACCAATGACTATTAAGGCAAACATTCAATGTAATGGTAAGTTTATAAATCCGATAACGGACATTTGTTGGAGTTGTATCATGCCTATAACTATTGGTGGTATGAGTATAGGTTCTGATAAAACAGAACCAAAAAAGCGTGATACTAAAAACCCAGATAGTCCAATTTGTTATTGCAGGCGTAATAATATATTAGTACCAGGATTAACTGTTGGTTTTTTTGAGCCAATAAGATTAGTAGATATTACTAGAACACCGTTTTGCATGATTAATCTTGGTGGAGTAGAGCTTGGTTCTGATAAGAAAAGAATTAGTAGTTTTAATCATTCTTATGATGGACGCCATGTTCATGATAGTTTTTATCATCTCCATTATTATATTTATCCATTAATTTATTGGTTAGAGTTGCTAACAGACTTTGCTTGTTTGGAGAAAAGTAAGTTTGATGTTGCTTATATGAGTGAATTTGATGTTAGTTGGAACGATGAAAAATTACAAGCATTGTTAAATCCTGAGAGTTTTTTATTTGGTAATCCTTTGGCGCAAGGGATTTGCAGTTTAGATTGCGCTGCAGCAACTTTTTCTATGCCGTTGGATAATTTATTTTGGTGTGCTGGTTGTCTTGGTAATATGTATCCATTTAGTGGAGCAAATGCTGACCATGTTGGTGGAGTGCAATCAAGTAGTCTACTTACAATGCGAATTCTTGCTAAAATGCATCGTATAGGTCTTGGTTATGAGACTGCAACAAATAGCTGTAAAATTAACGGCGCTTTATGTCGTAGCCCTCGTAGATTTACCATTAAGAAAAGTCAATATAAATTACAGATGGTTAATCCAAAGTCTTCAGCATCAACAATAGGTTGTTGGCCGATAGGTCTTACAGATATGGCTTATAGTAGTTATAATGAATATCCAAATGATGGACAAGATTGGGGGTACTTGATATGGAGGAAAAGAAATTGCTGCTTATTTTAAGGAAATGTTGGAAGATCATCTTTTTTGACCATTTTTGCGTCGTACCCGTCCTCAAATCCTCACGTACCACACAGTACGCTGCGGTTTTGCAGGTGGATACTTCTAAAACTGATGCAAAAAATTTTGATCTTACAGCACTCCTTTTAAGGCAAAAGCTTAGGAAATATTTTCTAATTATTTTGTTATTAATATCTTGTATTAATAATAGTTTTGCAAAAGAGGCGATGGCAGGAGATAAAATTTGGATAAATGATATAGGTACTAAAGCAAGAAAAGAAATATTTAAATCTTTAGAGCAGAAATATCAACGACTAAAAGGCTTACAAGTTAGATCAGGTGAAATTAATAAAAGAGATGCTACTTTACAAGAAAATGACTTGTTAAGAGTATTTGTTAGTAGTTCGATGAGTAGTGAAAATTTACAAGCTTATTTACAAATGGCAAAAAAATATCAAGCAATATTAGTATTTAATGGTTTGCCAGGTGGGAGTTTTAAAGAGCTTGCTAAAATAATTATTAAAATTACAGAAAATAAAGATCGAGTAAATATTCAGATAGACGATGTTGCATTTAGAAAATTTAAAGTTAATTCTGTGCCAACAATTATTTTAAGTAAGGAAAATTGGCTTGGATTTAAGGAGGATGAAGAATTAATTTTTGATAAAGTTGTAGGTAATATTCCAATTGTAAAAGCTCTCAAGCTATTTGCAGAAAATGGTGATTTGAAATTATTAGCTGAAAAAAGATTACAAAGATAAGTGAGAAGATTATATCTAAAAGGAATTCTAATATACCCAAGACGAATGAAAAGTTGGGTTTTTAAAGAAAAAGTAATTAGACTAGTATCAAAGCAAAAAAGCTCAGCATATTCAGTATATGGAAAGGTTTTTTTGATGAAGATAATTGTTCTAATTTTCAAACTTAAAAAATCTAAGTTTTCATTCGTCTTGGGTATATTATTATTATTAGCTACAGAAGTAGTAGCAAAATATCAAGATGTAACTACAAAAACTCAGGTAAATAAAGTAACGAATTTGTTTAAAAATAATATTTCTGGCCGTAAGGAGTTAGATAATAATTTAGGGAAAATGCAAAATTCTGCAATTATGCAATCAAAAAGAGGGGAACAAAAATTTATCGATTTAATGGCAAATAAATCAGAGATGCAAAACAAGAAAAAACAACTAACAGCGATAAATACGCTTGATTTGACTGCTGAAGGTAGAAAAGAAAGTAATAATCATAAATGGGTAAATAAAGGTTTAGTTGATATTAATGATTCGTCTAATTTGCAACGAAAAATATATGCTGATCAAGTAGGTAAAAAGGCAAATGCTAGATTAAGTAATATGCTCAATAATTTTAAATCCTATTTACTTGGTTGTAAGAAAACAGAGGGAAACAAAATAGCCAAGCCTAAATATGAGGTTCAAGTGAAAGAGGAAATATTAGCTGAGAATCAGACTAAATATCATCCTAAATTTTGTGAATATAGACAAAATAAATATAATTGTCGTAATGTTTTGCATGCTACATGTCAGCAAAGAGCTATGAAATGGGAAGCATGGCAAGGTACCAGGGCAAAAATATTTTCAGGAAGTTATATTAGATGGCATCGTTTCCACTGGCTTGAAGAACTGGGAGATCATTGGAAGAAAGATAAAAGAAAACATAGGAAATATAATCTACATTTAAAGGGTGATGGTGCAACTTGCCAGGAGATTGCTAATTTTATTGCTAGAGAAAAAGGTAAGAGAGCTGGCCATGTAAGGGTGGTAAAAATTAATAGTAGAGGAGAAAATGGTTTATTTGGAGCAGGGATACGTCATAGATTTATTGCAGGAACATATACGGTAGATTATCAATATCGTGATGGTGAAGAAATTTGTGTTAAGTGGCAGGAGGAATGGCAAGAGCAATGTCGTTTAGAGTAAGTTGTTTGATATTAATAATGTTAATATTAAGTAGTGATATTTTAGTATTTGCTGATAAAAAATTTAATCCAGGTTTTCTTTGTAGGGATAGTAGAAAAATTTGTATTAGCAGAGGTACTAGGAAAATTGAAGGGTTAAAGGTTACTAGAGACTGCTGGGAATATGTTTATAACAAGATTTGCAAGATACCAAGTGAAAATAATTGCAGCCAGTATGCTCATTGTTATTTTGTTAGAGATCCTAATTGTTTATTACGTGATAGTTACAATAATTGTGTTAATTTAAGGCGAGAATATAGTTGTAAATCAAGGAAAGTGATTAGAAAACAAAATCAGTATGTAAAAAATTCTTTTGAACAACAATCAGGTAGAGAATGATTTAGATGTAGGGCTATTCCATGTATTGATGGTAATTGTTTTGATAAATCCTATCAAACTAATGGTGAGATGATGGATTCAGTAACTAAATTAAAAACAATGAGTAATATTAAACCAGATAGTAACGGTAATTATAATTTATTTGCTGGTAATGTTGAGAGTTGTAGTAAAAAACCAATGAGTTACAGTAATTGTTGTCATAGTTCCATCAAAGGATGGGGGGCGGAATTAGGAGCGAAATGTAACACTCGAGAAAAACACCTAGCTAATATGAGAGGTCGTAATCTATGTGTTTATGTTGGCAAGAAAGGTAAAGGGAGACATAAATTAATCAAACATTATTATTGTTGTTTTAATAATATGCTAGATAAAGTCATTCAAGTAGAGGGGCGGAAACAATTAGGTATGAATTTTGGCACAGCTAAAAGCCCTGATTGTAGCGGTTTTAGTTTAGAGAAAATACAACAACTTGATTTTGAAGCAATGGATTTTAGTGAATTTATTGAAGAGTTTAAGGTTAAGTTTGCTAAAAATTATCAACCAGCCAATACCCAAGATATAAATAGCCGAGTCGAAAAGCATTTTGAAGAAATTAATAGTTATAATGAAAAAGCGAGTAAAGAACAGAATAACAAAGCTGGTTGGCATAAAGGGGCAAATGGTTTTGATACCCAAGATGAATGAAAGCTTAGATTTTTTAAGTTTGAAAATAGAGCCATTATCTTCATTAAAAAAACACTTCCGTATCGCTAAATATGCAAGAGTTTTTAAATTTGATTCTGACTCAATTATTCTGCCTTTAAAAACCCAACTTTTCATTCGTCTTGGGTATAGATTAGGTTTATTATTATTTAGTTTATTATTTATGGTAAAAGTAGTTGATGCTAGTAATAAAAATATTAATAAAAAACGTGATTTTTATCAACAACGATACCGTGGTTGGTTATGGTTTGAAGATAAAGAAAAGAAACTAGCTAAGCAGCAGAAAGAATTAATAATAAGCAAAAAGGTTAAAGAAGAATTAGCAGGGGTGCAGGCTAGAAAGGATATAGAACAATTTAAGGAAGAGTTAGCAAGATTGAAATATATGATGTTGCGTTATCCAAATAATATTAATCATGTACTGCGTTATAAACAAAAAGAGGCAATAATGTTAAATAATGCCTTATTACTTGCTGAGACTACTAGGATGGTAAATTTTTTAAATCCTAATTTAAATGATGAATTAGCAAACCCATTAAATTTATACGGTCGGCGGATAAAACAAGAAATAGATACTGCAAAGCAAAAGCAAATATTAATTAAACTAGCTAAAGAGGTAGAGTTATTTTTATTTTTCTCTAATAGGTGTCCTTATTGCATGACATTAAATAAGCATTTAGCTTTTTTTGCTAAAAAATATAATTTTAAAGTAGAAGCTATCAGTTTAGATGGAAGTATTAATAAATATTTTAAGACTTATCATGATAAGGCTTTAGCAAAAGCATTAAAATTAGAAGTAATGCCAACAGTGATTGCTGTGACTAAGGATAGTAAAATCCGTTTTGAGTTAGCAAGAGGTGCGGTATCAATTAGTGATTTAGAGGAAAAATCTTTATTACTAGCTAAAAAATTAGAACTGGAGAAAATAATTAGTGAAAAAAATTAACATCTTATTTTTAGCGATAATGTTATTTAATATTGCAATTATAGAAATTGCTTTTGCTGATTTAGATACTTTAGTAAAAAACGTATTTCCAGCAGGAGTAACAAGTAATGTAACTAATGCAAGTATAGTAGAAGAACAAACAGCTGGCCATTTAGTTGGTGGTTCATTAATGATTAAATCAGCAAATGTACCAGATCTGCAGCCATTATATTTTCAAGCACCAACATGTAAATTAGGAGGACTGCCCTGCGCTGCTCAATTTGATATCAGGGCAGGAGCTTTATCTTTTATTAAAACAGCAGAATTAGAAAGATTCTTAAAACAAATAGTACAGAATGTCGGGGCTTATGCTGGAATTATGTTAATTAAATCAGTCTGTCCACAATGCGAAAATATCATGACTTATTTAGAACAAATGCAACGTGATATTAACGGGATGAATTTTAATGCTTGTCAGGTTTCAACATTAATTACTAATGGAATGTTTAATAAGCAAACGGTTGCTGCAGAGCAAAATCGTCAAACAGCGATGGTGTTAAATGGTGGCGGTAGTGACATGAATGATATTCGGCAAAGATCGATTAAGGATTCAGCTGATGTAACGAAAACAACTCCAGAGCTTGAAAGCCAACTTGGTGATAATTTCAACTTAGTTTGGCAGGCATTAAGTAAAAAAGGTGGGGTAAGTGGCAATGATGATTTACAATTACGTCAGCTACTTATGAGTATTTCTGGAACAATAATTGTTACTAAAGATAAAGATCAAGCTAAATGGCAACCATTACATAAGAAATCATTGATAGATAAAGATTTAATTAAAGATTTTATAGGTAAAGGAGCAGATGACGAAACAACGATAAAATTATATGTTTGTGATGAGAATAAATATTGTCTACATCCCGAAATAATGGAGCAAAAGATAAAGTCAGGTAATGGTTTATATAAACGACTTGAAAAGTTAATCATGACTATTATTGACAAAATATATACAAATCAAGGTAAATTTACTACTGATGAAGAAACTTTAATTGCTTTATCATCGCTTCCAATAATTAACAAAATAGAGCGAGATTTAGCATTATATGCAAACAAAGCATATATTTCACTTCGTCAGCCAGAATTTATTGAAGCCTTATGTTTTGATGTTGTCAGCAATTATATGATTACATTACTTAAAGAAGTATCAGAGGTAGTTGACGAATTAGAGTATTTGCAAATTGCAGATAATAAAGTATTTGAGAAATTTGATCGTCAGGTGCAACAAAATATTAACAATATAAGTAAGGCAAAATATGAAGCCTTAAAACATTATGACATGATTTCCAGAACTAAAACAATGATGCGTCAAGAAGATAGTTATTATGAGATGAAGTTCCAAGAGTTTTTTAATAATTATAAGTAGTAATCTAAAATGAATTTAACAATACATACATATGGTTATTTTGATGCGCTTTATTATGTGCTACAAGCTTTAGCAATGTTTCGTAATAGTGATTTTTACACCAGTTTGGTAAATAGTGTAGCATTGCTAGTTGGCTGTTATTATGCAATAAGAATGTCTCATGGTTATTCAAGAGGCATGTGGCAAGCATATTTATTAAAAATTGGTGGTATGCTTTTAGTCATTAATATTTTGTTATTACCAAAAACTACAATGATTTTAAAAGATCATATTACTAAGAAAATAAATACTGTGGATAATATTCCAGTAGCTTTTGCTTTGCCAGTGGGGATTTTAGAAAGCTTTGGCCATTTAATTACTGTAGGGTTTGAACAAATATATTCTCCTATAGAGGAGGCATCAAATAATCCTAATCATGCTTTTTCTTATTATAATTATGGAATGGTTTTTGGTGCAAGGTTAAAACAATCTTTATTACAAACCAGAATACAAAATCCTGAATTTGTTAGTAATATGAGTAATTTTGTTAAAAGATGTGTGGTGCTACCTGCAATGATTGGTAAGCAATTTACTAAAGAAGAGCTAGTGCAGACTGATAATATGTGGCAATTAGTAAGCAGCAATGCGGGTAATATTACTCGTATAGATGTGACTATGGATAATAAAACGCAGACAATGACTTGTAAGCAAGCTGTTAAGTATTTTGAAAATTATTGGCCAAAAGAAGAGAAGCAGATTTTACAAAAATATCTTAAAGCAAATTTTGCTTTAACTAGCAATTCATCCGTCAATTTAAATAAATATTTTACTAAAAATATTGAATCATTATATGACAATAAATTTAAAGCAAAGGATATTTTGCGACAACAAATGATGATAAATAGTTTAAATGATTATTATAGTTCAAATTATGCTTTATCCAGAGCAAAAATGTATCAAGAAAGTAATGGTTTTTTAAGTGGTGATTTAGCAAGTATCTATTTACCGATGATGTTAGTAATATTTAAAGCAATAATATATTCCGCTTTTATTTTCTTAGTACCGATGCTTATCATTAGTGGTGGTTGGCAAAAATATGTTGGTTATTTGACTGTGGTTACCTCCTTGCAATTATGGCCAGCATTAAATGCTGTATTAAATATGATTATTGGAACTTATAGTAATATATCACAAATTGAAAATTATAGTAGTTATAGCGTTGCTTTAAAAAAGGTTGATACAATTGTCAGTCTAGCATCTGGATTACAATTGACAATACCATTTTTGGCTGTATGGATGACGCAACTTGGTATGGGAGGTTTAATGCACCTAGCAGGATCAATTATGGCTGGAGTTAATCAAGGGGTTTCTGCCGCCAGTTCCGAAGAAGCTACAGGAAATCGTAGTAGTGATAATATCAATGAAGGTAATATGCAGTTAAATATGCGCAGCGCCAATAAGTTGGATTATGGGATGCAATATGTTGACGGGCAACGCATTAAACAGCGTATAGATGGAGTAACTGAGCAGCTTAATCCAAATGGTGAGGTAGTGTTTACAGGTGGGGCACAGCATGATGCTTCGAGTGGTACAGCTAGATATAATATGGATGATAATATATCGAGTCAATATAGTTTAGGCATTCAAGAACAAGAAAGCTTAATGGAAGGTGACTTGCGGCAATTAGACATGGCGAAAATGGCTAGTTTTAATCATTCAGTAGATAGGTTAGCCAGTATATCTAGACGTCAACATGCTGATAATAATTTAAGTTATGAAGTACTTGGTGAACAAGGAAAAGATGTTAGACATGCGGTGAATGCTACTAATACTATCCGGGAGCATTATGGTTATGATTGGCAGAAATCAGCAAATATTGCTTTAAAACTTATAGCAAGTAAAGGTTTTGGTACCCCCAGCTGGTCACCGCTAAAATCGGAGATTAGTGCGGCTTTAGAGACTGGAGCTGGAGTAAACAATACTAAGAGTGAAGGTATAGCTAAAGATGATCAATTTATTAAGGAGCATGGTACTAACAAGCATTATAGTAATGTGACAAGAGCATTATCGCATGATTCTTTTGGAGTTAGTGATAATATAGATAAATCGCAATCTGATTCCTTACGTAGCAGTTTGGAAGATCAACAACGTTTAGAAAAGCAAATATCCATACGTAAGGAAAAAATGGATAATTATCATAAAGCTAAGACCTATGTTGATTCTCATTCGACAATTAGCGGTAAGGATTATTATCAGGAATTATTAAACAAAACAATAGCAACATATGATGTTAGTAGCGGTGAAGCTAGGGAAATGGTAGATAACAAGGATAGTAGAGTGATGGATTTATGGCAAGAGATGAGTAATCAGAAAGGAGCAGAAATTTTAGAACATATAAAAGATGGTAAAGAAAAAATATCATCAGCTGATACAAGGCTAGATGATTTTAGTAATAAACATGGGAATAATATTAAAGAACCAGAGTTACCTGAAGATAAGGATTTTAATCCACAAGAAATAAAAGATAATGTTGTCAATAAGCAAGCTGAGTTACAGGGAAAATCTGCTAATATACGAAAAAAAAATAAGAATGAACATGATAATGTAGATTGGTATGTAAATGATCAAAATAAAAATGCTAAAGAAAGACTTAGTAATTCGAATATTGCATTTAAAGGTTATAATAACAAGAAATGATTTTAAATAATTTCATTAGTGGTGGGCAAATATTCTTACATAAGCTAAGAATGTTCAAACAAATAATGTTTTATATTATCCTAATTTCCTTGTTTTGGGGCTATTTGATTGCTGGTTATCTATATATTTCCAAATTGAGGAAGCAGAATCTTACGATGGGCTTTTCTTATGCAAAGGCAATGATGATAGAAGACTTATCAGTATCTTTTGGTAAGAGTAGAAATAAGAGTAAATTAAAAAGCAAAAATATTTTATTTAATATTCAAGGTCGAAGCTCCTATCAAAAAATTGTAGCTATAATAAATGAGTTTTTAGTTATTGGTGGGTTAATAGCTTTTGGTTTATTACTGTTAATTTTTATTTTTTGGGTAAAATTTGGTCAGTTGATAAAAAAGGATCGTTTAATAGAAGGAGGGAAGATATTATTTGCTGAAGAGGTTGCTAAATATTTAAAAGAACAGCAGAGAGATAGTAAAATTACCATTGGTAAAATGCCATTAGTAAGAGATAGCGAAACCAAACATATTTTAGTAACTGGGGCAACTGGTTCTGGAAAAACTAATTTAATTCATAATATATTACCGCAAATTGTAGTACAGCAGCATCCTGTTATCGTTATTGATCAAACTGGTGAAATGGTAGCTAAATATTATCAAAAAGAACGTGGTGATGTAATTTTTAACCCTTTTGATAAACGAAGTCATAATTGGGATTTTTGGCAAGATTGTTTTGATAATAATGATAACGGGATGATTAATGACAGGTTAGAGAATTTTGCTAAGATTTTGTTTAGTTTTAATCGTAAGAAGAATGTGATGAATTCCGATCCATTTTGGGAAAATAGTGCTGAAGTAATCTTTACTTGTTTAGCAAGTTATTTAAAGCAAAAAAATCAGCAATCGATAAAAACACTAAATCATTTGCTGCGTTGTAGTAATGTTTATGACCTGCGGAAAAAATTATCAAAAACTCCAGCTGCAAGATATTTAGATAATAGTAATAATAATACTGCCAGTTCAATATTATCGGTAATGGCAACATCAGCAAAACCACTTAGTTATTTAGAGAAATTACCAAAAAAAACTGCAAAATTTTCTTTAACCAAGCATTTTTATGATATCAAGCATAACAAAGGTAAAGGGGGATGGTTATTTTTAGCGACAAATCCCAGTAAACGAGAGCTAACTTTACCACTTATTTCTTGTTTAGTAGAACTTAGTATATCTTTATTGATGGAAATAGGGATTGATCAACAGAGGCGTTGTTGGTTTGTAGTTGATGAGCTAGCAAATTTAGGTAAGTTACCTGCACTTAATTTGATTATGACTGAAGGGCGTAAATATGGAGCATGTGTTCTTGCTGGGATGCAGTCAATTAATCAGCTATTTGAAAATTATGGTAATTATAGTGGAAATATTATTTTTGGTCAGTTTGGGACAAAATTTTTTTTCAGAAATAGCGAACCAACAATTGCTAAAATTATTTCTGAATTATGTGGAACTACAACTATTTCAAGGCAACAAAAAAACATATCATTTGGGGCTAATGATTTTCGTGATGGAATTAGCTATACTAGCTATACTGAACAGGAAAAAAACAAATTGTTAGTGAAGTATCAAGATTTAGCAAAATTAAATGTTGGTCAGTGTTTTGTTTTATTACCTGAAACTAAGGTAAGGCTTGCTAAATTGCAAGTGCCTAAAATATAGACAAAAATATAGACAATAGAAGGAGGTTATACTATTATATCCGTCATTTAGGTTTATTATTTAAATAATGTTTATTAATATCTGAATTAGATGGAGTAGTTGAGTTGCAAAAAAAAATATATTTTTTGGCTTTTATAATTATAGCAATAGTTAGTTTAACAATTTTTGCTAAAATAAAATCAAGTCAGCGTTTAAATTATTGGGAACGTAAATATGTAAAATATTATAATCGTATACAAGAAAAAACTGGTGAGAAATATACTAAATATTTACCTAGTCCAGCCCCTGATCAATTATTGGAAGTTGATTTTGATAAAGTTGATGCTAAGCTAAAATCTCTTCCAAATTGGATGACTCAAGAAATAGAGCAAAAATTTTCTAAATACGAAAATTTTAGTACTCAGCATGTGTTAAAGTCTTATAACTTAGCTACAAACCAAGATAATTTTACACTTTTTACTATTAAAAATGGTGTAGTGACTCATGAAAATAAATTTGAAGTCACCAGGGGGGATTTCTTATTTGTCATTAGTTTTTATGAAAAGATATTTGCTTATTTAAGTAGAAAGGGGTACATCAAGAATTTATCATTTGTATTATTAATTGATGATGCAATTTCAGGAGATTATTCTCATGTAAGTACTACAAATATTGCTCCTATTTTGGTTTTTAGTAGAAATGATAATAAACACTTAGATAAAGATACAGTATTAGTACCTGATTGGTTTAGTCTTATGGGATGGGTATATAATATTGTCAAAATTGAAAAAGCTAATAAAGAATTTCCTTGGGAAAAAAAGTTAGAAATTGTTTTTTGGCGAGGAGGTAACGCTGATATAAGTGGGTATAGGCATGGATTAGTGGAGTTAAGTGCTAAATTAAAGCATCAGAAAATTGATGTTCAGTTTTCTCATGGTGCTGAAGCTACTACTGGATATGTGCAAGTTGAGGATCATATAAAATACAAATATCAGATTAGTATTGATGGTCTTACTTCTACTTGGGATAGGGTTGTATGGCAACTTTATTCTAATTGTGTTATGTTGAAACAAAGATCTGATTTGGTGCAATGGTTTTATTCAGCTATCAAGCCTGGCAAGCATTATGTAGATGTAGGTACAAACCCTGATGAATTATTGTCTATTTTATCTAGTTATAGTGACGATGAATTAAAAGAAATTGCAGAAAATGGCCAGAAATTTGCTAAGGAAAATTTAATGCCTGAAGATATGATGGTCTACTTAATTGCTGTATTACAAAAATACGAAACTTTACAGAATTCTAAGTAGTAATAACTGTTCAAGGAAAGCATCCCTGCTTTCCTATGGTGCTGTTAACAGTGCCATACTTTTCAAACAAAAAAAGAGCCAGTTTAGAAATAGGTTTACTTAAGTTTGAGTATGATATTAAATTTTTATAGTTGAAAAAAAATCAAAAAAATTGTTGACTCAATAGACAAAAGTATGATACAACCATTTTATATAAAAACAAGAGAGGAAATAATTTATAGTTGTAATAACATCTAGGATAATTAACAATTGGCCGGGAGATTTGTTGTTATAAAATAGCGTCATCGTAAAGACAATGAAGAATACACTCATGACATGTTTTTTAGCTCTAAGCGATAAGAAATTACTAAAACTTATTTAAAGTAAAAAAATTAAAAAAGTGCTTGCAAATATTTTTTAGTTTGTTATTTTTAGCATGAGGTACTTCAAGAGACACCTTCAGCCGTAGGCGATTTTCATTTAATGAAGATCGGAACTCCTAGCTATAATAGCCGGGAGTTCCATTGTTATAAAATAACGTTTATCGTGAAAACAATGGAGCATGACTTACGGCATGTCTTTTGAGCTCCCGGCACTTAGTTTAATAAGTATTATTAAAAAATTAATTAAGTGCCATATTTTTTGCATGACGTATCCAATAGTAAAGCTGAAATATAATAGCTTGTTTCTTGAAAATTTATCTTGTTATTGAGTTTTTGTTTAGTTTTTTATATTTAGTATGATTTGGGTTTGCAAGATATTTTTTAGCTGAAGAAGATACAATCCAGAGCAAAAAGTATGTAATGAAATCAACTGGATCACCACACTGACAAGCCCACTCGTGATGACGTTTTCCCTTTTTCAAGTTATTTGACTATATATTAATAAATTTAATAAAATATAAGAATTAGGATTGAAAGAGAATTTAAAATCAAGATAGGAATTGTAAGTTTTTCACCTTGCTAGCTATATTTTTTGTAGCTTTTTCATGATTAGTTTCATTATTAATATTAACTAGGACTAATCTACCTTTACCAAAACCAAAATCATTTTTAAAATCATATACAGCTCCCATAACTATCAGTTCATGTCTAACAATTAAATCTTGATATTTTTGCATGGCAAGTGCTACTTGGTTATTAACATTTTCGATAATTGCATTTTTAATGTTAGTTTCTTGTAGCTGTAAATTAGCAAGTTCGTGATCTATTGAGTCAATATTAGTTGTTTTTCCTGATAATTTAGCATCAATAGCTCCGCAGCCTGAATGGCCAATAATTAATAGAAAGGGGGTTTTTAATACTCGAATGCCAAAATCCACAGAACCTTCATTATTTTTGAGCTGATTACCGATATTACGTACAGCAAAAACTGCATTTTGTGGGGTTGTAGCAAAAGATTTCATTTGTACTCTGGAATCAGAGCATTTTAAAACAGTGACTTTTGGAGTTTGTACATCACGAAAACTATCAAAATAAGATTCATCATGTGCTTTAGCAAAATCTGTATTTGTATTAAAAAGATCATTCAAGAAAGCAATAAAATTTTTATTAGCTGGTACACTCATAATATTATTTATTATTAAACTTAAAAATTTGGTTTTTCATTATTTTTGAGTATATATCACAAACAGCCTGGTGGAGCCAGGCGGAATCGAACCGCCGACCTTTTGAATGCCATTCAAACGCTCTACCAACTGAGCTATGACCCCAATTTATTTTGACTTGCTGCAGATTATAAACAAATTCTCTATATTTTTCAAGTAACATAAGAAAACATGCACGGCCAAAACATGGATTCAGGTTTAAGTTGACGGTCTTTAATAAAACGGATAAAGTTAAGCTAATTGAGTTCTGAATTAAATAATGATATAACCATGTATCAAACCCACTATAATAAAGCGTTAACTTTAATGAAGTCAGGCAAAAATGAAGAAGCAATTATAGAATTTGATCAAGCTATAAAACTTGCTCCAGAGCGTGTTGGTGCTTACTTTAATAAAGGAATGGCTTTAATGGAATTAGACAAAAATGAAAAGGCAATAAAGGTGTTTGATCAAGCTATAAAGATTAATTCAGATTATGCTCCTGCATATTATGGTATATCAAAAGCATTAGATAAATTGGGAAAACATGAGAAATCTATGCAATATTATGATAAAGCATTAGAATTAAATCCAAGCCTTTTAAAAAAGCCATTTATATACTAAATTAAAAGAATATTATATTTATATTTTTACCAATACATCTCTTTTGAAACTCAATTTTCCTAATTGCCAGCTACAAGTAGAATTATTGAAACTACTCTAATAACAAAAACGCTTAAAAAGTAAATATTGCGATATTAATCTTTTTTCAAGTTGATTGACTATAACCACAAACCTCATGTTATTATCTTATGGTATACCGAAGGTGAATGAAAACCCAGATTTTTAAGTTTGAAAATTAAACCATTATCTTCATTGAAAAACACTTCCGTATCGCGCAAATATGCAAGAGTTTTTAAATTTGATTCTGTCTCAATTATTCTTTCTTAAAAAAAACAGGCTTTTTATTCACCTTCGGTATATTGTTAGTTGACAGAGTAATATAGCAGGAGTACCATATTATTATAAGGTAATATTTTTATTAAAGAGAGAGGTTATCATGGATGCATCATTATACACATTACAAGGGGCAATGGTGGGAATACTTGTTACAAGTATAATTATTGAAATTGTTTTGATAACAAAAACACTTAAAAAGTAAATTTTGTGATATTAATTTTTTCAAGTTTTTATTCCACGTAAATAATCAGTAGCAAGCATTTCTTTTTTACCACTAGGCTTAACAGATTTAACATGTAAAATTCCCTTGCCGCATGCTATATCAAATTTATCATTAATTATTGTTCCAGCTATATAATCATGGGTATCGTTACTATAATCTGCTGTAGTAATTTGTAAATTTTTGCCTTGATGTTTAAAAAACACTCCAGGCCAAGGCTGCATCCCTCGTATCTTGCAATCAATTTTATACGCGTCTTCTTGCCAATCTATTTCGCATTCTTCTTTTGTTAGTTTATGAGCATAGATTGTCTCTACCTTATTATCTTGTGGTGTTCTTGGTAAATTATCAATATTATCTAAAGTTTTTAGTAATAATTTTGCTCCTATTTTAGCACATTTATCATGTAACTCTAATACTGTCATATGTGAACTTATAGAAAGATCTTCTTGCAATATTATGTCTCCAGTATCAAGACCTGCATCCATCTGCATAATACAGACAGCAGTTTCTTTGTCACCATTAATAATTGTGCGCTGGAGCGGTGCGGCACCGCGATATTTTGGTAATTTTGAAGGGTGAATATTAAGGCAACCATATTTTTTAGCATCTAGAATATTTTGTGGAATGATAAAACCATAAGCAGCTACAACTATTACATCTGCTTCTATTGAGTTAATTAATTCGGCTTGATCTAAGCTTTTTAAGCTAGTAGGAGTATATATGTCAATACC
Source organism: Rickettsiaceae bacterium (assembly GCA_013214485.1). GTDB lineage: Bacteria > Pseudomonadota > Alphaproteobacteria > Rickettsiales > Rickettsiaceae > JABSSF01. The sequence continues at coordinate 29,308 of JABSSF010000006.1, forward strand.
ATATTCGATGGCTTTTTCGTGGATCGGAGATTTAATTACCTGCATCTTCCGTCCTTTCGGCTTTGGTTTTGCAGTAAATATGGCAACTATTTGATGATTTTTAGCATTATTTAGTTCTTCTAGTGCTGGCACTGCAAATTCTGGTGTGCCCATGAAAATTATCTTCATTATAGTTTTTTATTAATTTTCAAACTTAAAAAATCTAAGGTTTCATTTGTTTTGAGTATATATCTAAAGCACATGAGAATCCAGCTGAGGTAAAATAAAAATAAACTAATTTAAGCAATCCTTTTCTTTAACTTTTTTAATTTACGTAATGCGACATCTTTTTTCATAGAAGATAAATAATCGATTGCTAATTTACCGTTTAAATGATCCATTTCATGTTGTACTACTCTAGCAAGCCATCCTTTAGCTTCAAGTTCTTGAATTTGCTTATTACAATCCATATACTTTACTTTTACTTCCTTACTACGTTCTACAGAAATTCTTATTCCAGGTAATGATAAACATCCTTCATCAGCAGTTACCATTTCCTTTGAACGTTCTATAATTTCAGGATTTATCATCTTAATTGGATAAAACCCTTCTGGTCTTTCAAAATCATCATTATCATGAAGATTCATAACTAATATTCTTTGGGAAATCCCAATTTGCGGTGCAGCAAGGCCCACATCACTTCCCATAGTTTCTACCATATCATCAATTAATTTAAGTAATTGATCATTGATTGTTTCAACTTCCTGAGCTACTTTTCTTAGTATAGGATTTGGTTCTGTCAATATTGTAAGTTTTGCCATAATAATAGAATAATTTTAAATCTCTTAATTAATTTATAGTATTATATCATAACTATCTTTGTATTTCTAGTGTTCGGTTGAATTAATATTTAATATAAAAAATATAATTGCTACTTAAAAACTTATACCTTTGCTAAATTTGTTTTGATAAACTATTGATTCTGTACGATATCTAGATTGTAGGTAATTTAAAAAATTACTATTTTTTAAATAGGTTTTGATGAGTTGATTATTTAAACAATGTTTCATATACAATCTACTGTTAGCAAATGTTTTATTATGTCGCTGAATTTTATGTTGTTTTTTCATTAGTGTTAAATCTGCTCTTATTTGATCTATATAGTGATATTGACATTTATTAAATATTTTTTTAGAAATATCTAAAATATTACGTTCTTGGCGAAATAAACTAAGTATATCTCTATCTTTCATGATATTTAGTTGTTTTATCATTTTAATATCTCGATATAATTCATTAATGAAATTATTATTTTTATTGTAAACTCTAACTACTTTGTTAACATGATTAACTCTGCTTAAGGAATTAATATCTCGTACTTTGAGCAATTTTTTATCAGCAACAGTACGACAAAATTCAAATTCTTCTTGTAATACCTGTAAATATTCCTCTGTAGTTTTAGCCTTATCTCTTCTATTACCAAAAATTTCTAATTTATTTAGCTTTTCAGCTACCTTAAAATCTTGTTGTAGTATGTAGCCGAAATATTTATTATTTTCTAATTGAGAATAAGTTAAATTCTGCCACCATTTTGGATTATTGATATTATTATATATATTGATTGCTAGATTTCTTTTATCTTCTCTATCTACATTATATTCATAACCAGATTCAGTAAATTCAGCGCTTTTGGCAATAATATCAAAACAGCTTTTAGTAATTTTTCCTTGGTGTGAATGAATTAAATCTTTTTGGTCAATTTGATTTTGTTGCAATATAAAAATATCTCGTACTATTGTTTCGTGTAACTTAGCTCTGTTTGGATGTTGCGTCATTTTCAAATAAACTCGCTGATTATGATATCTCATATTAAGCTTTTGTTTATTTATATCAAATGCTGTTTGCTTATCTTGGTAAATATTTTCTACCTCCTTAAATATTTTTTCACTAATACCATTTTTATTTGCAGTGAAAATCCTTTCTTTAAACATCTGTCCGTGTGGCGAGTTATTAATATAATCTATAACTGAGCTAACAACTATATCTTGATATAAAGCATCTTTACTATCTAAAAACTCATGCTTAGCTGGGTTTTGCAAATTTTCTTGGCTAAAAATACTTTCTTTTAATTTTGTTATAAGCCTACTATTACGCCGAATAGTTTGTTTATCATAATGCAGAGCTTGGCTTTTTCCTTGCCAAAATATTGTTTTTTCTAATGGATCTTTTAACTTAAATTCTTGGAATGATAACATTGAAGGTTTGAAATCGTCTCCAGGGGATTTGTTAATAATTCGTCTGATTTTTTCTATAGATACGTGACCTGGTAATTTACTTGCCATATGCTAGTTCTCAGGTAATAATAATTCATCACTATTTACTATAGAAGCAAAACCAATATGGTTGTTGATTTTGTTAATTTCATGTAATGTTACTTTGGCTGCTTTTTTACTACCAGAATTGTTATCGTACCAAATTGCCACCTTATGTTCTTTAAAGTTTTTCCAATCTACTTTTTCTGCGTTTTGCACTCCACCACTCCAGGAAATAATATTATATTCAGGTAATACGTTAACAATTTTCTTTGCAACATTATTTTCAGGTACAATTAAATTAACCTTATCATTATCAATTAATTGATCTTTATTATAAACTAAAATTTTAGGTTTGTATTCTATGGTTTCAGGGGTAGGGTCGGTTAAGCTATTTTTTACTTCTTTAGTTATTATTTCTATAGCTTCTCTAATAGAACAATTTCTTGCTTCTTTTACTAATAAATAAATATTACCTCTTTCTTTATTGTTAAAATCATACCATAAGCCGTTGGTTAAGTTCATTATTAGACTACCACATCTAATATGAAATCCTTCTTTTTTGATTTCATTTTTAGGATTAATCTTAGGGGCATACTTAAGAAATATCTTTTCAAAATCAGTTTCTTTTATCCCTACACTCATATTCATAAAATTATGTTTTGTTTCTGCTTCTTTAATCATAGTTTCCTCCAATTTTAAACTTGATTTATTAAAATATTTATTCTTTTTTCCTATATAATTGATAAAATTTTGTTCAGATTTAGCAGGTGACATTTTTTCTAATGTTTCTATTTCAGCTATTAAATTACGTTCTAAATTAGAGTCATTAAATTGTTTTAATTTTTGTTGATTATCGGCTAAATTTTCAGTAAATTTTTGATATTGTAATAATTTTTTACCTAAGCCCTGATAATTGCTAAGTTGTAAAAATTGATTTTTATTAAAATCAAATAACCTAGAAAAACTATTGCCTTTTAAATTACCAAGTAGATAAGGATTTTTTGCAACCATTTCAGCAGCCATAAATTTGCCATTATACCGTACTAAATTAGACCAATTATCTAAAATATGTTTAGTAGAATTTTTATAAATTTGTTCTAAATATACTGGTAATAATTTCTGCTGATAGTCTTTAGTAGCGGTAATTATTTCTGTTAATTTATGCTTTTCTTGTAAGCAATTATCTAAATTTTGTAATAATTTTTCTAGATGTAATTCATAGCCAGCTATTTCTTTAAGTAATGATTTATAACTTTGTTGAATTTTGTATTTATCTAATGTTTTTATAGCTTTAACTAATTCTTGAAAATTATGGCTGTATTTGGCTAAATAGCTGGTCTTTTCCTGAACTAAATAGTGGCTTTTGCCTGCATGTTTTTCTAATGTTGCATAATTTAAAGAAAGCCTGATTATCTGTTGTTCATATAAATTATAATTTTTTAATATTTTCCTAGCATTTAATCTACGCTGTTGTTGTTGTTTAAATTCATGCCATAATTTATTTTCAATTATCTCAGTATCAGAATTACCTAAGTTTTCTATTTGCCATTTACGTTGATTGATTTCTTTGGTTAATTTAATTACTTCATTATTTGCAGTAATATATTCTTTAATTACTTTATAATTACATTCTTTGAGATAGTCGGAAGTGAAATTATTATTAATTTTACGTGAAATACTAATATTTAGGGCTATTAAATCTAAAGTTTCTTGAGTGGTTTTAGCTTTAATGGAATAATATCTTCTAGCTAAATTATTATTTAAATCTAATCTATTATAGATATTATCATGTAGTTCTTTAATATTTGCATAGAATTTTACTTTTTCCCGATGCCGAGTCATCATTACGTTAAATGCTTCAAAACCAATTTGCTTTTCGTAGACTACAAAATTTTGATCTACTGTTACCCCTTGTAATTTATGAGCAGTTAAAGCATAACCATAATCTAATATTTTTCTATCATAATTAGCAGTATTGATATTTACTATTTTTTTGCTATGATCTGCTTTAGTAAATAATACTTTGATTGTAGCATTGCCGTAATCATCTTGTGGCTTTATCGATAATATGGTGCCAACTTCGCCATTAAATATACCTAAGTCATTTAAGTTGCTAGTAACTACTATTTGTTCATTTTCACAAATATTTATATATTTACCGCCAGTATTGATAAGGTATTCAGTATCTTTAATAACACCTATATTTTTTAGTTTCTCTCTAACAGCTAAGTTAATTTTTCGAGCCATTTTATTAGTAAAAGTACAGATAGTTAGACTTCTTGTTGTTGCTAAATCTTTAATGTTTAAGTTTTTGGCTTTCATAATATAACTATTGATGTAATCATTGAGTAATTTGTGATGTAGCTCATTTTGATTTGCTGTTATTTCTATGGAGTTATCTTTTTGATATATTTCTAAAGCTTTTTTCACGTGAAAATTCCCTAGAAATATAGTAGCTTTACGATGTTCTTTATTTAATTGTCTTTTACTTTCTGATAATTTGACTGCTCCGCATATTTCTAGTGCTTTTTGAAAAGCTCCTGCAAATCCAACGGCTGTAAGTTGATTATTATCACCAACGAGGATAATTTTTGCTTCAGCTTTAATAGCTTCTGATAGTAAGTAATCCATGTTACTAAGTTCTGTCATTGAAGCTTCGTCAATGATAATGGCGTGCTTGTTAGTTAGTTTTGTAGTGTTGTTAAGATATTCATTTTTTTGATAATAATCTGCTTGTAATTCTAGAGTGAATTTTTGTTGATTTTCCAGCAGCCATTTCTTACGCCATAAGCTGGCATTTTTTGTTTCGATATTAGTAGCTTTGAAAAGTTGTAATGCAGCACTACTACTAGGAGCTACGCCAATGATTTTGTAATTTGCTTTCTTGTATTGCTTAACGATTTCTTGCATTACGAAAGTTTTTCCTGCTCCTGGGATACCATGTAATATTGCAATATCTTGACCATTGACAATATCTAAAACGGCTTTTTTTTGTGCTAAAGAAAGTTCGGGTTTTGAGTGATTAACAATTTGCTCTAGTAAATTTTTTTGTTCTAAATCGTTAAGCTTTATTCCTAATTTATGATTACTAGATTGATTTAATTGTTGTAGGTTCTTGATAAAGCGATTTTCGAGATCTAAGCGTTTAACTTTACCATATAAAGTTTCCCCCTTTAAATCTTGCTTATTAATTAATGTTAGTTTTGGAGATTTAATTACTTTTTCTAATAAAGAATTAATTAGTTTATCATTTTCTAGCTGCTTAAGCGGTGTATTCTCCTTTAATGTAACATATAAAGATTCTTGTAAAGCTTTTTTTATTTCTTTTAAACTATATACAGGCTTATTTATATCTAACTTATCAATTATTCGCTCAGGGTCGTTGATAATTAATTCAGCATTTTTTTGTACAATTTGTTTATTTTGTTTTTCCTTTGAAGAGTTTTTTACATAACGGCTAAGACCTTGATGTTTACTAGGAATTATATCAATACCTCTATCAGCATAAGATAAGTGTGATACTCTTGTTGTAAAACCATGTTTAGCTAAATGCTTATTAATAATATCAGCAACTCCTTTACGTAAATAAGCGATAAAGGATTTCTTTCCCCAATATAAAAATTTTTGTTTACTAAAATCTATATTACCAGCATTGTCCATAACTAATTTTCGCATTGTTAGTCAGGGCAATTTAAAAGTCACAATCAAAGATTACAAATTACTCTTGAATAGAAACTTATAAAAAACCAATTCTTGTAA
>JABSSF010000060.1:0-4669 GCA_013214485.1 Rickettsiaceae bacterium
TACAAGAATTGGTTTTTTATAAGTTTCTATTCAAGAGTAATTTGTAATCTTTGATTGTGACTTTTAAATTGCCCTGTCCTAGCATAGTCTTTAAGTTACTTGAATAGTTTGGGGTTTGGTTAGTATAAATTATAGAGTTTAATGATGTCAAGTGTTGTAATATTATTGTCACATTTAGCTGATTATGTATAATTAGCTATGCACCAATGCTGTTAATAAGTTTTATTTAGGGTAGAATGAAATTACTTGATTAGTTATTTAATTTGGTATTAATTATGTCTAATGACGATGTTATCCAGAGCTTGAAATTATTACTTGCTGATAGTTATGCTCTTTACTTAAAAACTCAAAATTATCACTGGAATATTATTGCTCATAATTTTTATTCGTTGCATATGATGTTTGAAGGTCAATATGAAGAATTGGCTGAAGCAATTGATGAAATTGCAGAAAGAATAAGAGCGTTAGGAGAAAAAGTTCCTGGTTCGTTTGCTATATTTGATCAAAATAAAACAGTCCAAGATCCAGATGAACAAGCAAGTACTGATAAAATGTTGCAGCATTTGGCAGATGACCAAGATACATTAGTTAATATTCTAAAAAAAGTTGTTAGTTTATCAGAAGCAGCCGATGATCCAGCTACTGCGGATTTGGCAATTAAAAGAATTGGTGTTCATCAAAAAAATGCCTGGCAACTACGTAGCTACTTGGAATTTGATCTAGTAGAGACTCAGCTTGGTAAATAATATACTTTTAATCTATAAATTTAATAAAAATCTAATTTTACAACTAAATTTTGTTGCATTACAAAAAAGTTAAAGTATTATCTACCAATCTAGGTGTGAATTTGATAGGCTAGGTGTAAAATTAATAATGGAGACAATTTATGAGAAAAATAGTAATTTCTGGAATGATCGGTAATGCCCTTGAGTGGTATGATTATGCTTTATATGCCCAATTTGCTTACATAATAGGGATGAAATTTTTTCCCGAGAGTGAAATAAGAGAAATCTTGACTTTTGCTGTATTTGCTGCGGGTTTTGTAGTTAGGCCACTTGGAGGGGTTGTTTTTGGTAATATTGGTGATCGTATAGGTCGAAGAACAGCTTTAGTTATAGGTATTTTGACTATGGCAGTTCCTACTGCGGGTATTGGTTTATTGCCTTCATATGAATATATAGGGCTTGCTGCCCCAATAATATTGACCCTTATTCGTTTAATACAAGGGTTTTCTCTTGGCGGTGAGTTTAGTGGTTGTATTGCTTATATGGTTGAACATTCACCCCCAGAAAAAAGAGGTTTAACTGGTAGTGCCTCTTTTGTTAGTATGTGTCTTGGAATGCTACTTGGATATGCTGTTGCTAGAATATTTAAATATGCACTTTCAGAAGAAGACTTACTAAGCTGGGGATGGAGAATACCATTTGTTTTAGGCGTGGTTATTGGATTAGTTGGTTTATATATTAGAATGCATTTATCAGAAAGCCCAATATATAAAGCTGCAAAGGCTAGTGGTTCTTTATCTAGAACCCCTCTGCGGGAAACTTTTACAGAATATTGGCGTGAAGTATTTATGGCTGTTGTAGTCTATATTAATGTTACTGCTCCGTTTTATACAACAACAGTGTATATGAAGCACTATATGGAAACGCTTGGTTATCAAAAAAATCAGGCAGATCTGGTATCAAGTTTAATTTTAGTAACTATGACGGTTATGTTTCCAATTGCGGCTTATATTTCTGATAAAATTGGTAGAAAACCAGTTATAATTGCTAGTAATGTGTTGTTAGTAGTATCAATCTATCCGATCTTTTTAGCTTTGCAATCTATGGATTATACACTTGCGATATTGTCACAAATATTATTTGCTGCTATAGTAGGTGTTTATATGGGGCCTGTTCCAACACTTCTTGTAGAACTTTTCCCAACCAGAGTAAGATTTACTGGTGTAGCAATTTCATATAATCTCAGTGCTGCTATTTTTGGTGGAACATTGCCAATGGTTGGAGCTATTTTATATAAATATACTGGTGATGAGCTAGCTATATCATATTATTTAACTGGTCTTGCATTGTTTGGGTTATTAATAATTTCTTTCTATAAGGAGACATTTAGATATAACTTAACTGATGATATTACTCATGAAGAAAGTTTTGGAGATGAAGAGGCCTTAGAAACTTATTGATTTTTAATAAAAAATTTAAGATTTTAATGGCAGAAAAAAATGATAATAATTCAAATTTTGTAGAGCCCCAGTTCCCAGAGCGGTCTACAGAAATATTTGAATTGCCTGAAGGGGCTGGTAACAAAGTACTAATGCATTCTTGTTGTAGTACTTGTGCTGGTCCTTTAATGGAAAAAATGTTAGCAGCTGGTATAGAATTAACTATTTTTTTCTATAATCCCAATATTCATCCACGGCGTGAATATGAACTCCGTAAAAAGGATAATATACGTTATGCTGAAAAATTAGGTATTGAAATTATCGATGCTGATTATGATGTGCAGAATTGGTTTGCAAGAGCCAAGGGTATGGAGCATGACCCAGAACGAGGGAAACGTTGCAGCATGTGTTTCGATATGCGTTTTGAACGTACAGCTCTTTATGCCTATGAAAATGATTTTAAAATAATTACTAGTGCTCTTGGCATATCTCGTTGGAAGAATATGGAACAAATAAATGACTCTGGAGTTAGTGCTGCAAAAAAATATGGTATCATATATTGGACATATAATTGGCGTAAAAATAATGGTAGTAGTCGGATGTATGAGATTGCTAAAGAGGAAAAATTTTATAAACAAGAATTTTGTGGCTGTATATATTCACTAAGAGATACTAATAATTGGCGCAAAAAAAATAATCGTCCAGAAATTGTTATTGGTGAAGAGTTTTATCAACAAAAATTAGATGAATTATAAGTAATGTCTGATAAGTTGATCGAGGGGTGGTTGAATATATATAAACCACGAGGCATTAGCTCTGCTAAAGCGGTTTCATTTGTTAAAAGAGTATTCAGAGGTAATAAAATAGGGCATACTGGAACTTTAGATGTAGAAGCTGAAGGGGTTTTACCAATTGCTATTGGCAAAGCTACAAAACTTACTTCAATACTAATGGATGCTAAAAAAAAATATGTCTTTACGGTTAAATTCGGTACTCAAACTGACAGCGGTGATGCGTCAGGAAAAATTATAGCTACAACAAATAATATTCCAACTAAAGGTGCCTGTATTGCTGTTTGTGATAAGTTTATTGGTGAAATAAAGCAAGTACCTCCAGCATATTCAGCATTAAAGGTTAATGGGCAAAGAGCTTATAAATTAGCAAGGAGTGGTAAGGAAGTTAAGTTGCCGTTTAGAAAAATAATTATTTATGACCTCAAATGTCTTGAATATGACTCTAAAAAAGGTGTTGCAACCTATGAAACTGAGTGTTCTAAAGGAACTTATATTAGGACATTGGCAGAAGATATAGCTTTATGCTTGCAAAGTTTAGGATTTGTGTTAGAATTACGGCGCACTAAAGTTGGTATGTTTGTAGAAAATGATTCTATAAACATTACAGATTATTTGCAAATGGATTATTCCAGTGATGAATTTGCAAATGTTGTAAAGCTAATTAAAGGTAAATGCTTGAAGGTTGAAGATATACTAGACGACATCCCGGTACTTGAAGCAACTGATTTAGAAGCAAGAAAAATTCGTTATGGACAAAAATGTTTTTTTGCCTGTGAGGGTAATCTTGATCTAGTATGGATAAGAAATAGCGGTAAAATTGTAGCTATTGGTAGCATTCAAGGGAAATCTTTTAAATCTTCAAGAGTGTTTAATTAATATAATAATGGAGAATAATGATGTCGATTACAGCAGAACGTAAACAAGAGCTTATTAAGGATTTTGCAACAGTAGCGAATGATACTGGCTCTGTAGAAGTACAATGTGCTATATTAACAGAAAGAATAAAAAATTTAACTGAGCATTTAAAAAATAATCACAAAGACTTTTCATCCAGGAGAGGTTTACTTATGCTAGTAGGTCGCAGACGTAGGCTACTTGAATATGCTAAGAAAGAAGATGTTTCAAGATATAATAGCTTAATTAAAAAACTTGGTATTAGAAAATAAAACCTTTGCTAAACTTATCTTTGTTTAAGTATCTTGAAAATTAATCTTATTAAAATTTAGTAAGGTATCTTACGTTTTATAGATAAAATCTAGTTAAGTAATATTAATTATTCTTTTTTGTGAAGATATTATACAATCCATTTTTATAAAGAGTTATTAAACTCGTATAAAAACCTAATAGAAATGGATAGAGGTGGTTATATATGGTAATTTGTGCGCAAGGTTATATCCAGGTAGTGGATTAGAAAATATTAAAATTAATTTAAAGGAAAAGAATAATATATGTTTAAGGAAATAATAAAAAAAACAACATTAAATGGAGTAGATTTAGAATTAAGTACAGGAAAATTGGCTCGTCAAGCAGATGGAGCGGTTTTAGTTAGAATGGGTGATTCTGCTGTGCTTTGTACGGTAGTTGCTGCTAAAGAAGCTGCTGGTGCTGATGTTATTGTATTTTCTCAAGATTACACAGGTAAATCTGTTGCTCCTTTAGTTAGTGCTAAACTGAAAGCTGGTTTAGTAGCTGGTGCTGTAGATTATCCAAA
>JABSSF010000060.1:4679-11194 GCA_013214485.1 Rickettsiaceae bacterium
AGAAGCTAAAGTAGGGATAGATTTTTTTCCACTTACTGTTAATTATCAGGAAAAAACACATGCAGCAGGTAAGATACCTGGAGGTTTTTTTAAAAGAGAAGGTAAAAGTAGTGAGAAAGAAGTTTTAGTATCTAGATTAATTGATAGGCCGATAAGACCTTTATTTAGTGATGGTTTTTTTAATGAAACTCAGCTAGTTTGTACAGTACATTCATATGATGAAAGATATAATACTGATATTCTTGCATTAATTGGTGCTTCTGCTGCTTTAGCCATATCAGGTGTACCATATTTAGATATTGTGTCTGCTAGTAGAGTTGGTTATATTAATGATGAATTTGTGTTAAATCCATCAACTAAAGATTTAGAAAAAAGTAAACTTGATTTAATAGTTGCTGGAACTGAAAGCTCAGTAATGATGGTTGAATCAGAAGCTAAGCTACTTACCGAACAACAAATGTTAGAAGCTGTTAAATTCGGTCATGAAGGATTTAAGCCTGTTATTGGATTAATTAAAGAATTAGTAGAAGAAGTAGGGAAACCGATATGGGGTATGAGTGAAGTTTTTCCTCAAGAATTAAAAGACCACATCAAAGAAGTTGCAGAGAATGATATTATTAAAGCTTTTGATATAAAGGTAAAACAAGATAGATATACTGCTCTTGATATTATAGCCAAGGCTATGCAAGAAAAATTTACAGATGAAGAACCATATGATGAAATGCAAGTAGCAGCTGCTTTAGCAGATTTAAAATCAGAAGTTTTAAGAAATAAAACATTAACAGAAAAAAAGCGTATTGATGGTAGAAATCTAGATCAAGTTAGGGACATTGCTTGTGAAGTAGGTTTATTTAAAAATACTCATGGTTCAGCTCTTTTTACTAGAGGAGAAACTCAAGCCTTAGTTAGTACTACGTTAGGAACAGCACAAGATGGTCAGGTTATTGATGATCTTGAGGGAGAATATAAGGAAAGGTTTTTATTAAATTATTTATTTCCTCCATATTCAGTTGGGGAAGCATTGCCATTAAGGCCTCCAAGCCGTCGGGAAATAGGGCATGGAAAATTAGCCTGGCGAGCATTAAAAGGGGTATTCCCTGGAAAAGAATTTCCTTATACTATAAGAGTAGTTTCAGAGATCACTGAATCTAATGGATCATCATCGATGGCTACTGTTTGCGGGGCTTCAATGTCGATGATGAATGCTGGTGTTCCAATAACTGCACCAGTTGCAGGTATTGCTATGGGGCTAGTTAAAGAGAAGGATGAATTTGTGATATTATCTGATATAGTAGCAGATGAGGATCATTTAGGAGATATGGATTTCAAGGTGGCTGGAACCACAGAAGGAGTTACTGCACTGCAGATGGATATTAAAGTTGCAGGTATCACTTTAGAGATTATGGAAAAAGCATTAGAGCAAGCAAAGGCTGGTCGGATTCATATATTAGAACAAATGACTAAAGCAATAGATAGCGTTCATGATGTAAGTAATAATGCACCAGTGATCGTATCATTTCAGATTAATAAAGATAAGATTAAAGATGTTATTGGACCTGGTGGTAAGGTTATACGAGATATTTGTGAAACCACTGGGGCAAAAATTGATATTAATGATGATGGTACGATATCAGTTGCTGCAGTTGGTAAGGACAAGTTAGATGCAGCTGTAAAAAGGGTTAAAGAGATTGCTATTGATCCTAAAGTAGGAGATATTTTTAATGGTACAGTAGTAAAATTATTAGATGCTGGAGCTTTTGTTAATTTCATTGGGACGAAAGACGGTTTTGTTCATATTAGTGAAATCTCACATGATCGCATTAAGTCGGTTGATAGTGTCCTTAGTGTTGGTCAGAAAGTGAAGGTAAAATTGATAGGTTATGATCGTGGTAAAGCAAAATTAACTATAAAAAATGCTTATAATAAGAAGCAAAAAAAAGATGTTGATGTTACTAATGATGTTGCAGAAGAAGAGGAAAAGCCAAAAAACCAAGAAGAAAGCAAAGCAGAAGTAGTTAATAATCAAAATAAATCAGCAGAAAATAATTCACGAGAAGGGGCAAAGAAATGGAACAATAACTCCAAGTCTAATAAGAATAATGCTAGTGAAGAAAATGATGTTAAAGAACGTAAATATTTTGATTAGTAATTTAAAAATTTAAAATTATTTTCTTTGGGATAACTTTATTTAGGGTTATAATATATAGGTATTATTTATTTTTTTGAGCATGTATAAATTTAATGTATGAGTGAAGAGTTATTACAACGGAATCTAATTAAATCACCTGAGAAAATAGGAGCTTGGGATTTTTATAACATTGGTGCTACTACAATAAATGCCCTAAAACACGCAGAAATAATAAGGAGTATTGATTATGGTAATATAGGATGTAAGAAAATAGATGCTATTATTACCAAGCAAAAAGAAGTTATTGCTATTGTAGAGTACAAGCAACCAAAAAACTTTAATACAATAAAGAAAAAAAATAATGCAATTCTACAGGAGATGGAAGTTGCAAGGAAGTTGGGATCAAAGTTAGTCATTGCAACTGATACGCAAGAAACAATATGGATAAATGTTGCAACTGGTAATCAAGTAAAAGATGAATCAGGGAATGATTTTAAATATTCTTTTGATTACAAGGATATAAATTTACAGAAAGTAATCACTGAAATAATACAATCAATAAATGATCGTAATGATACTATTTTACCAAAAAGATTAGTAAATCCAACAGATTTAGCAAAACAAATATGGCAGGATGTTTGGAGTGTAAGTGGAGCTACTCCTGAAAATTGTTTATATACTTTTGTTGAATTATTTATATTTAAATATTTAAGTGATCTCAATATATTACAGGGAACTTACAGTTTTGATAATTTGTTAAGGATGTATAATAAAGATGAGGTTAATACAGTTTTACAACATTATGCAAGTATTATAAGGCCACGAATCAAAGTTTTATTTCCTCCAAATCCTACAGATGGAACTACTATTATCAACGGTACTATATTTGTTAGTAAGGATCAAAAACCATTGGATGGGTACGGAATAGTTTTCAAGAAAGTTTTAGAAAAATTTAGAGATTATGGAAAATTGGAATATATTGAACATGACTTTAAAAGTCAATTATTTGAAAGTTTTTTAAAAGAAAGTATAAGTAAAAAGAATTGGGGTCAATTTTTCACGCCAATTAAGGTAGTTAGAGCCATTAGTAAGATGGCAGAGATGAATTTAAAAGATATGGAAGGCATCACAATTTGTGATCCTGCATGTGGTGTTGGTAAGTTTCCATTGGAATTCATAAAAAATAATATTGATAAATTTTTTAAAATTGAAAATGGTAACATAGTTTCTCAAATAAAAATAGTTGGTTTTGATAAAGGGTTTGATAAAGAAGAGCAAAAAACAATTATATTGGCTAAAGCTAATATGTTAATTTATTTTTCTGAATTAATAAAGGATAATGTTGGCTTAACAAAAGAGTTTGCCAAGTTATTTAATGAGAGTTTTATTTTGAAAACAGATTCAATACTAGGTACTCTTGTAGAAGCAGAGCAGGAAAAATATGATTTAATTCTAACTAACCCTCCCTATGTTACAAGTGGAAGTAGTAATTTAAGAGAAGAGATTACAAAAAACACAACTCTTAAAAATTATTATAAGACAAGCGGAGTAGGGATTGAAGGTCTTTTTATGGTATGGATTATAAATGCTTTAAAAAAAGGGGGCAAAGCTTTTATTGTTGTACCTGATGGAATATTCAGTAGGCAAAATGATAAAAATTTAAGGCAATATATTTTAGATAATTGCTATATAGATGCAATAATATCTTTACCTGCTAAAAGTTTTTTTACAACATTAAAAAAGACATATATTCTGGCAATTACTAAAAAACATAATATCTCAGAGGTGCAAAAGGATTCTGTGTTTACATATCTATGTAGTGAAATTGGTGAGAGTAGGGATATATATAGATTTGACATAGAGCAGGATGATTTAAATGAAGCTACTGAATTGTTTAGATCATTTGTAGGTAATAAAAAAACATTTGCTAAATTGAACAACGACTTAAGATGCAAAGTACAAATAATTGGTAAATTTAAAGCTGAAAATAGTTGGGTCATAGAAAATTATTGGAGTTATAGTGAGAAGGTTGAGTTAAATATTGAAGAGGAGAATAAATCATTATTCTATAATGATTTTGTTACTCTAATTAATGGATCTTCAAAAAAAATAAAAAAAGAGGTTAATTCTGTGCCTTTACTTAAAGATTTCGATGTTGTCTATAAAAAACAAAAAATTGAAGATTTATTTGATTTACCAGCAATTAAAGGTTTAACAGCAACTTTTATTCAAAAAAATCAGGGAAACATACCAGTATATGGTGGTAAAAGATATGAAAACCCAGTGGGTCATGTAAAAGATAATTTATATAATGTAAAGTATTTTTCAAATTGTCTAGCATGGAACAGAGAAGGGACTGTTGGTTATGTCTTTTATCACAGACATAAATTTACAACAAATGATCATCACAGACCTATGGTAATTAAAAAAGAATATATTAATCAACTTGATTATGAATATATGAGATATGCAGTAGAGGATGTCTTACTATCTCAGGGTTTTAGATGGAGTAAAACTGCAAGTAAAGAAAAGGTGGCTAAGTTATTTGTAAAAATTCCAATTACTAAGGCAGGACAATTTGACTTAATAAAGCAAAAAGAAATAGCGGACAGGTATCGAGTAGTTGCAGAAATTAAAAAAAATATTAAAGCTGAATTGGAGATGATTGAAAATATTACGGTAAATGTTGGATAAAGCACTATTTATTTTTGATTCACTAGTTGACTATAATTAGTTAGTAGCATATATTGTCTAGTTATTATTGTTAATAAATTCTAGATTATGGCAGGACATTCTAAATTTAAAAATATTCAACATCGTAAAGGAGCGCAGGATAAAAAGCGAGCTAAGATTTTTACTAAACTGGTTAGCGAAATTATTACTGCGGCAAAAATGGGTGGTGTTGATCCAAATAATAATCCAAGACTTAGAACTGCAATTACTACAGCTAAAGGGCAAAATTTACCTAAAGAAAGAATTGATAGAGCCTTAAATCAAGCATCAGATCCAACGTCTGGTAGTGATTATACCGAGATTCGTTATGAAGGTTTTCTTCCTGGTGGTATTGCTATCATTGTTGAAACTTTAACTGATAATAAAAACCGTACGGTCTCTTATATAAGAAATATTTTTGGTAAATATGGCGGTAATTTAGGTGAGTCTGGTAGCGTTAGTTTTATGTTTGATAAGCTTGGGATAATTAATTATCCAGCAAATATTGCTTCAAATGATGAAATTCTGGAATCAGCAATTGAAGCAGGCGCTGATGACGCAGAGTCTGATAGTGAAGAACATATTATTTATACTGATGTTGAGTCTTTTAGTGAGGTTTTAAATTATTTAACAGAAAAATATCAAGCACCTAGTGAATCTGTAATAGGTTGGAAGCCACAAAATACCATAGCAGTATCTGATATAGAACAAGCAGAAAAAATATTAAAATTTATTGATGCGCTTGAAGATAGTGACGATGTACAAGAAATTTATGGTAATTATGATATTTCTGATGAATTACTAAATCAATTGTCAAATAAATAATAAATTACCACTTGTCGGAATATAACAAGCTATGGAAAAACAAATAATAATTTTAGCAGCAGGAAAGGGCAGTCGAATGAAATCAGACTTACCGAAAGTAATGCATAGAGTAGGTAGTCAAACTATGCTTCAGCGAGTAATTGAGTCTTGCAGGCAAGTAAGTGATGATTTAATTTTAGTTTATTCTGATAATTTAAAACCTTTTATTGCAGAGTATAAGAATGTTTGTAAATTTGCTAAGCAAGAGCATTTAATGGGTACAGCTAGTGCTGTAGCTGCAGCAAAAGATTTAATTGACCCTAAAAAACATATCGGTGTAATTTATGCTGATAATCCATTGATAAGTAGTGATATTATCAATAATTTATTTAATCATTTAATTAAATCTAAATCAGATTTGATAACATTAGCTTTTGAATGTAAGCCTCCAAACCAGTATGGTCGTATTATTGTTAATGATCAAGGAGAATTTGTCAAAATAATTGAAGCTAAATTTGCAAATAGCAAGGAAGAGCAGATTACTTTATGTAATTCAGGAATAATGGCATTTACACCTGGAACGCTTACTAAATATTTACCACAAATACTTCAAGTTAATTATGATTTGCCAAATAGAGAATTATATTTAACAGACATTATTGAAGTTTGTTATAAAGCAGGAATGAAAGCTACTTATTATAAAGCTAGTAAGGCTGAGTTAGTTGTTGGAGTAAATACTCAAGAGGAGCTACGCAATGCTAATGATATTTTAGCTAATTTTTAAATTACATAGTTACCATGAATAAAGCAGATAGTAAGTCAGACAAGTCATTACTCCTAATAGATGGTTACGGTTTTGTTTTTAGAGCTT
>JABSSF010000061.1 GCA_013214485.1 Rickettsiaceae bacterium
AATGAGTCATTTAAAGGAGAGTGGAATTACATTATAAAACCTATTAAATATTAAAGTTATTTTTGCAAGCTTCCTAAGCTGATTTCATATCAGTGTGATGATCCCAACCCGTCATAATTGTAAAGGTTACGTAATTCGTTGACATGGAGCGTCACCTTCGAGAACATTTATGTTCGCGGCAATCTAGAAAAAAATATGTAATGTAATCAAATCTGGATCCTCACGCCAACTAAAGGTTGGCTCAGGATGACGGGTTTTTAGAATTTATCGAACCTAGACATAATTACTACGCAAAAATTTAATCAATCATGTCAACGAATTACGTAATCTTTACAATTATGAGCCGATTTTATATCGGTGTGATAATCCAGAGTTTATTTTTTATTAAAAATATATTTTTATCTGGCATGATCCTTGGTGTGCTTGATATTTCTTCCGAGCATTAAAATCATATGTAACATTAACATCCACTATATTATTAATTTTTGCAAGCACTCCAGTACCAACATTATATGTAGTCTTGTCCTTATTATTGATTCTTACTTGAGTATAATCATCTACTAATCCAATTCTAGTTTCTACTTTTCGTGTTTTGGATTCTAAATCTTGCGCTATAGAACCATGTATTTCAGGAATAAGCACTAAATCATTGGTAATTTCCTGACGCATCATTAACTTACTACCAACTTTACCAACTAAGCTATTATATGAGTTTGCTTTTATATTCTGGTTATTTATACCAAGGCCTCTTTCTTGAAATTCACTATCACGATGAATACCATAATTTAAACCTAAGCTTGGGACTAAAAATAGTTTATGATCATTATTAACTTTAATATTATATCCTACATTTGCAACAATATTATAGCTAACATTACGATATTTACCATCCCCTTGGAATCGTCTTCCAGCAATAGTTACAACCCTATTCTTCTTAGTTTTATTTCTTCCAGCAGATACTATTCCTTGTAAATATAATTTATTAGTTACATTATATTGGCTATATAAAGAAATAATATTACTATTTATCTTAATAGTTTCTGGCACTTCAGTATCTTTAGGTTTTAATTGAGAAGCTAAATTACTATAAGACAAACCAATAATACTATCCTCATTTATCATATAATCAACCCCGATCATACCACCATTTATGTCGCCTTTATAACCATCAATCTCTTTACGTTTCTTCTGGGTACTTCTACCAATTAAACCTTTGATCCAGACATTATCAAAACCACTACTATCGTCATCACCAGCAGAAACACCTGCCATTCTACCCACAATAGTATTATTAGTACGATATATTACCAGCTGATTATGTTTAGAAACATCAAAATATTTTTTATTGTTTTTATCTAAGGCTTTTGAACCTTTAGGATCTTCTGCAGCTATTAGATAAGATAATAATTCTTTAGTTTTCTCATCTAGGTCTATTGTTTTCTCATCATCAAATACTACTAAAACTATTTTATCTTCTGCATCATTTGTAATATCTTTAGCAATTGCTGTTATAATCTCTGCTCGAGTATTAGGATCTTTAATTATCTCTTTAAGTGCATTACTACTATTATTTTTATCATTACCTGTTCTATCCTTTATTTTAGACAATAATTTTTCTTCAATTTTCTTTATTTTGTCTTTTCTAGATTTCTTAATATTAATCTGCTTCTGGTTGATTTCTCCATTTACTTTATCAATCTCACCTATCTCAGGAGGTACATTCGTAACCCCATTCTTATCTAATTCAGATAATAATTCCTGCTTTTTGGAACTTAGTTCTGCTTTAACTTTGTTTAATTCAGAAACTTCTTTGTTCTGTAAATCTTTTTCTTTAACAAATTTTGTAATTTGTGCATTTAAATCATCTGAATCTTCTATATCAGAAATGTTGCTACCAGGAATAGTTTGACTAAAAATTAGTTTTTTGCTTTTTTTATTACTAAGCTCTACCTTTTTTGCTTGAACTTCCCCTTTTTATGCTACTTTCTTGGCAGAGTCTGTTACATAACTTTTAGTTAGATTTTGTTTTTGCTTGATTAATTCCTTTTTATCTCTTTCGCTTACATTGCCGCTATTCATCTGATCATCAATTTTTGATTTCTGAAGATTATATTGATCTTTTTTAGATCTCATTTCTTGTGTAATTTTCAATTCTTTTCTTTCAGATAAATCAAGCTCAGAAAGATTATCATCTGTAGAACTGCTATAGCTAGAACTACTATAACTAGAGCTACTATAACTAGAACTACTTGGCGTGTATTGAGTATTTGTATAGTTAGAAGAATCATTTTGCAAAGCTGCTTTAAGTTTAGCTTTTTCTTCTGCTAGTTTTTTGGCTTCTGCTTCTATTTTACGTTTTGCCTCCCTTTCTTTTATTTTTTCCTTTGCTACTTTCACAAGCTCTTTGAGCATTTTCTTTTTCTTCTTAGCCTTAAGATCATCTTCTTGCTTCTTTGCTTTTTCTAGCTTCTTTGCTTCTTCTGCTTCTTGCTTTATTTTTTCATTTGCTACTATCACAGACTCTTTGAGCATTTTCTTTTCTCTTAATTTTTTAGCTTCAGCTTCTAGTTCTTCCTTCTTATTATGTTCTCCCTTCTTATTATATATTTTTATTGATTGGAGTTTATATTTTTTAACCGTTTGTTTAGATATTCTCTCAGCTTCTATTAAAATTCTTGTTGATGATAATATTTTAGATACTTTTTTAAATCTACGTTTATTATGCTGCTTTGGCTTTTTGCGTTTTTTCTTCTTTTTATGACTTATTTTGTGATCATCTTTACTGTTATTTTCTGACTTAAATTGTTTTTTAGGTTTCTGGTGTCTGGAAGTAAGTATAGAATTTTCTGCCTGTTTCCTATTTATACTTGCTTTCCAAGTAATTACACGATTTTTATTATACCCATAATAGTTTGAAGCCAACACATCAGTTGCGGCAAAGCCACAACAAAAAGCACTAACTAGCATTAGTCGCTTTGATACTTGATTTTTTTTGTTACTATTTTGCATAACCCTACTCCTTTTGCTAACACTAATATCACAATATATCCAAATACAAGAATTGATGCAACAATAATCAAGCTTAAATTTATTTATTTAATATAAAAGATAAACATTATGACATATATAAACAATGATACAACCCTAAGGTAATCTAGCATACAGCAACTTATAATGTTATATAGTTAATAATTTGAAAATGGGAAAGAAATAATAAATATCTTAAATAGTAATTTCTTTTTTAGCGACTGGATTATCAACAGAATCTAGTAATTCATTTAATTTTAAACTTTGTTCAAAAGCTTGGTCGTAATAAAAGCGAAGTTCAGGAGAATATTTTAAATTAACTTCACTAGTAACAAACCTGCGAATATCATATTTTGAAGACTCTAAAGCATTGCTTAATGCATCTATGGTAAGTGTTGTATTAAATGGCATGAAATAACAATAAGCAATTTTTAAATCTGCTGTTACTACTACTTTAGTAATTGTTAATGGACAACCATATAATAAACTATCAAGCTTTTTACCTTTCCTTAAACAACGCACTACAGAACTTTGAATCATCTGCGCTACTCTTAGCTGACGTTGTGATTGTTCTTTTTGGTATAAGCCTAGCTTAAAGTTGCTTTTTTTCTTCGACAATTTCAAATACCTCTACTGTATCACCTACTTTAATATCACTATAATTTTCGAAAGCAATTCCACATTCCGTGCCTTCTTTTACTTCTGCTACTTCATCTTTAAAGCGTTTTAAAGTTTTTAATTTACCCTCATGAATTACTATATTATCACGAAGTAACCTAACTCCTGCTCCTTTTTTAATTGCTCCTTTAGTTACATAACTGCCTGCAATCTTACCAATTTTAGAAATATTAAATACCTCTCTGATTTCAACAGAACCAATATAAATTTCTTTAATCAGTGGAGTAAGCATACCACTCATTACTGCTTTTATATCATTGATTAAATCATAAATAATTGAATAATATCTGATATCTACTTTATGTTTCTCAGCTTCAGTCGTAACATTAGCTCCTGCTCTTACATTAAAACCAATTACCATTGCTCCAGAAGCGATAGCTAAAGAAATATCTGATTCATTAATCCCCCCAACGGCACTATGTAATATTTTTAGCTTAACTTCATCACTTTCAATTTTATTTAAACTATTAATAATCGCTTCAATTGAACCGTGAACGTCACCTTTAATAATTAGCGATAATTCTTTCATTTCTCCAGCCCCAAGTGCTTTATTAAATAAATCTTCTAAATTCGAAGACTTACTACTTGCTGTAACTTGAGTTTCCTTTAACTTACGAATCCTATATTCTGTAATATCTCTTGCTTGCTTCTCAGTAGTAACTACATTAAACACATCACCAGAAGATGGAGCTTCATTTAAACCATAAATTTCTGCTGCTAAAGAAGGATAAGCTTCTTTAATTGACCTACCCTTATCATTGTTGATTAATCTTACCCGACCATAAGTAGTTCCAGCTACAATTAAATCACCTTTCTTTAAAGTACCACGTTGCACAATAATAGTTGCTACTACCCCTTGTCTTTTATCCATACGAGATTCAACAACCACTCCAGAAGCATCTGCAGTAGGGTTTGATTTTAAATCCATCATTTCCGCAACAAGCAATATTGATTCTTCCAATTTATCTAAATTAGTTTTAGCTACTGCAGATACTGGTACAGTAATTATATCACCACCTAAATCTTCAGGAATAAGCTCGTGACTTAATAGTTCGTTTTTTACCTTATCAATATTTATTTCAGGTTTATCAATTTTATTTATAGCAACAATTATTGGTACCTCTGCTGCCTTAGCATGATTTATAGCTTCTATTGTCTGGGCTTTGATACCATCATCTGCAGCAACAACTAATACTACAATATCAGTAATTTTTGCTCCTCTAGTACGCATCTCAGTAAAGGCTTCATGACCAGGAGTATCAATAAATGTTATCATCTTATCATCAGATAATATGATACTATAAGCTCCTATATGTTGTGTAATCCCACCGACTTCACCTGCTACTACATCAGTTAGTTTCAAAGCATCAAGCAAAGAAGTTTTACCATGATCAACATGTCCCATAACAGTAACAATTGGTGCTCGTGACTTTAAATCTTTTGGATCATCTTCAGTAGGTTGCAGAATATTTTCAATATCAGATTCTTGTACTCTACGTGGAGTATGGCCAAAAGTTGTCACAATTATTTCAGCCGTATCAGCATCAATAGATTGTGTACTACTTGCCATAATACCAAGCTTCATTAATTCTCTAATTACATCAGCAGCACGCTCTGTCATCCTGTTAGATAACTCACCAACACTAATTACTTCAGGAATAATTACTTCACGATAAATTTTTTCCTGCTTTTTAACTTCATTCTTACGTTTTTCTTTGGCTCTAGCTCTTTTTATTGAAGCTAAGCTCCTAGTTTTATAAGGTGACTGACCAGAGTCTTCATCCAACATACTAATTATATCAGATTTCTTAAGCTTTTTAGGTTCCGTAATTTTTGGTTTTGTTGTTGGAGCAGTTTTTTCTTCCTCAATATTTTTTGACTTAAAATCTTCTTTATAACTATCTGTTGCAATAGGTTTTTGCTTTACTCCTTCTGCCTCTTGAGAAGAAACCTCAGGCTCTACTATCTTTTTATCTTCTGTGGCAACTGTTTCCTTTTTCTGCTCTTCGACTGTTTCTTCAACTATGTTATCTTCTACCAGTTTCTCTTCTTTAGTCAATTGGTTCATTTGTGCAAGTTTGCTTAAAGAACCAATTGTCTTGTCAGTATCAGTCTTTTCTTTAGCTTTTTGTAGAGCAGAAAGTCTTCTATTTACATGTCCTTCATCAACTGCTTGATTTCCAGTAGATTTTTCTAAACTAGATGTACTACCAGAAAATACCTTTCCTCTTTTAACTTCAACAACAACCGTTGAACCTGAAGCCCTGCCTAAGGTTTTAGTTACTTTTTTAGGAAATACAGTATTACCTAAACTAAGCTTAGAAGAGCCTAATGTTAGTTTTTTAGGGGCTTTCTTATCTGTATCTTTACTATCTACCATATTTATATATAACCTTAAACAATATTTCCAAATTCTCTAATCCTGATTTATATTTATAAATATTAGATTAATTTTCTTCAGTTTTATTTCTATTAATTTCATTATCATCATCAGCCTTATCTATTAAAGCTTCGTCCTGCTTATCTACTACACTTTCTTCTTCATTATTTAGATTTTTAGCATAATTAATTAATTCTTCAATTTCTCCCTTGCTCATACTTTGCTCAGGTACAATATCTCTAAATTCTATGAATGTCATTTCACCAATATCTTCTATGGTTTTAACGCCATATTCTGCTAATTTTAAAATATATTCTGGTGGTAATTGTAATGCATCAATAAGTTCTTGCTCCACTCCAAGCTGTTCTAACTTTTCAATAATTTGTATATTATTAGCCTCAACATAATTTATAGCACGGTTTTTCAACTCTTCAACCAATTCTTCATTAAAATTGTCAATTTCCATGAAGGTATTTTTATCAATTGAAGCAATTTGATCTATAGAAGTAAATCCTTCAGAGAATAATAGCTGGGCTACCACTTCTTCAACCTGCAATACATCCATAAATAATTTTGTTGTGGCATTAAATTCTTCATTACGACGTTTGGATTCTTGTTCTTCAGTAATAACATCAATTATCCAACCAGTAATTTTGGAAGCTAGACGAACATTTTGTCCTCTCTTACCAATTGCTACACTAAGTTGATCATTAAGAACAACAGTTTCTACTCTACCACGCTCTTCATCAAAAACAATTTTACTAATTTCTGCAGGTGTCATTGCATTAATAACAAATTGAGCTAGATTACGATCCCATAATATAACATCAATTTTTTCACCACTTAATTCATTAGTAATATTTCTTACTCTACTTCCTCTTACTCCAACACAAGAACCTACAGGATCAATACTTACATCTGGAGCAAATACTGCAATTTTTGCTTTTGAACCAGGTTCACGAGCTACAGCTTTTATTGTAATAACTCCATCATGTATTTCAGGAACTTCTAATTCAAAAAGTTTAGCTACAAATCTATCATCCGTCCTAGATAAAATAATTTGTGGCCCTTTAGCTTCTGGACGAACATCTTGAACATAGGCTTTGATTCTATCATTTGGTTTAAATACTTCACCTCTTATTTGTTCATTACGCTTTAAAATTGCCTCTGCTCTACCAACATCAACCGTAATATCACCAAATTCTATCCTTTTTACAATACCATTTAAGATTTCTCCCTTACGGTCTTTATAATCTTCATATTGCCGTCTACGCTCAGCTTCGGAAACCTTTTGTATAATAACTTGCTTTGCAGTTTGAGCAGCTACCCTACCTAGATCAATAGGTGGTAATTTTTCTAATATTTCAGTACCAACTGTAGCATTGGAATCAATTTGCAAGGCATCTTCTAACAAAATTTCTGTAACAGAGTTTTGTAAATCTTCTACTACTTCTAAAACTCTATACAGTAAAATTTCACCAGTATTTTCATCAATTCTAGCCCTTATATTATGTTCAGCACCGTATTTTTTACGCCCTGCAACTTGCACAGCCTGCTCCATTGCTTCAATTAAGCTTGCCTTAGGTATACCTCTTTCTCTAGAGACTGCCTCTACTATTTGCAAAATTTCAGCATTTCCTATACTACTACTCATAATATTTTTCTCCTAAACATATAATTTTTAATAATATCAAGCGTATTATTTTTTATTTAACAACTGTTTAAACAGTTCATCAGTCAAATGCAAATTAGCATTTTTTATATTGTCAAAATTAATTATTACTTCTTCATCTAATTTCTTATTTTCTACACTTAGTAATATTTCGTTATTTTCAGCTTTAATAATTTTACCAATATATTTCAATTTATCAGCAATCTTTTCTTTTAATTTAACCTTAATATGATTACCTACAAATTTTTGATAATCTTCAAAGTGAATTAAAGGTCTTTCAACTCCAGCTGATGATACCTCCAAATAATATTTCTCTTTTATTAAATTTTCAACATCTAATAACGCAGAAATATTATTACTAAGTAAGCGACAATCACTCAATGTGATTTTCTTATTATCTAAGCGATCAACTAAAATTTCAACTACTTTATGCTTGCCGCCATGACAAGATACTTTAACCAGTTCATAACCAAGGCTAGCTATAGTATCTTCAATTAAGTTGGTTATTTTATCTTCCATCAATATTAATAGATTTAAAATAATAATAAAAAAGGCGAGCGCTTGCTCACCTCTATCTATACTACTTAAGTTTACTTATCAAGGGATTATAATATATTATCCTTATAATATCAAGGACAAAATGCATTGTTTCTTCAGTTTTGCATACCTATCGTCATGCAAAACAGGGTAAAATATTATCAAACCCAACCCCAAAGCGGTTCTTCGATTGACCCTAATTATATATAATATTTAAATTCCTATAATTCCCTTATAAAGCATACTCTATTAATGAATTTCTACATCATATATAGACTGATATTCAGTGAGCAAATTATGATCATTTATAGGATCTGAGTTACAATCATTGTTACCCAATAACTCATTATACTTTACGAGCAAATCATTATAACTTTTTATTTTAAAATTAATGGCTTTATTTTTACAAACATTTAATAAAGATTGAACCATATCGAAATCTTTATTAGTGCTTTCACTAATTTTAATTATTTCTAGAGCTTTATTATACTGATTATTATTTATTTCTAAACAGATTAGAGATCCTAATTTATTATCGTTAAGAGACTTAATAATTTTTTCAGGATGTTTACACTCTTCTATGATAGTCATAATAGTTTCTTTATATTTATCAGAACCATTAAGTAGTTTATATAATATTCGCTGTAATGGTGTATCATTAATTGATGCAACTTTAAGCTCTTTTATTAAATCTAATAAATCTTTGTCTTCAATATTTAACTTTAAAGCTTTCTCAATTATTACACCTGCAGACTTAATAGCTTTACTAATCTTACACTTATTATACAAAGCCTTAATAACCTTAGGAGATTTAGCTTCTAATGCCCTTAGATACAATGTTTTGATATCACGGCCATTAAAATTTTCTGTTTTATAATTATTAACGACCTTGTCAAAAATATCATATTCCTGATCTTTTATTGCTTGTATAAGCAATTTCTTAACTTCATCCTTAGAAGAAGAGTTATTAATGATCGATATAATATTATCTTTAATCTCGGCTTTAATTTTACTCAATATACGTAAAGCAACTTCGACATTTTTTTTGTTTTTTATTGCTTCTGTAATTAATTTCTTGACGGTCTCTTCTGGTATATCTTGAATTTTATTAGCGAATTCATCGTGATAATTACTGTTAAACAATAAATTAGCTAATTCTACATTACCTTTCTTCAAAGCTACATCAATTATTTTTTTTAAGAGATTTGAGCCAAACTCACTATCTTTATCCCAAGTGAAATCATATTTATTCTTTGCTGGGAATTTATTTTTTTCAGTTGTTATAAGCTTTACAAACTCTAACAAATCTTCATTTGGTAATTGATCAAGTAATTCATTAGAAAATTTAGTAAGATTAACAACTGTTTTGTAGTTGGCTGCAATTGTTTTTTCGAGCTCTTCATTATAATATTTACTTTGTTTTAATTTCTTGCAAGTATTTAATCTAATATTTTCTAACCTCTTTGCAATAGTTAAATAAAAGCTTAATTTTTGTATATTGTTGAGACTCTTTTTTAAACTAATATCTTTATGAAAATCAATATTTGAATCATTTGCATTGGAAAAGGGTTTTATGGTAATATTATTTATTACATCTTTAAAAACGTCAATGTTAGGATGCACTTTCTTCGTAAGGTTAAGCAAAAAGTTTACTAATTCTGGATTAGTGCTTTTTAAAGCTAAATCAAATATTTCTTCAAAGAAAGTTGACAAAAATTCACTATCTAGATCCCAAGTGGAATTATATTTATTCTTTGCAGGAAATTTATCTTTTTCAGTTGTTATAATCTTTACAACATCTGAAAATTCTTCATTTGATAAATTACCGAGTAATTCATGCACAAGCTCTTTAATTTTATCAATTGTTTCACTTATATTTTTCTTTATTTTGTTTGCATTTCTCTGATAAGGAGATACCTGCTGAAGATCATTTTTTAATACTTTTAAAACAGTGAAATAAAAATTTAATTTTTCCTGCTTATTTAAGTCCTGTTTCAAATTCATATTGTGATTAACTTTATAGAGAGATTCAATAATTTTAATTGCTGAGTCAACTGCATTAGGCGCAGATTTTAAGAATTTGTTTACTATCCAAGAATATTGCGCACCCTTATCCCAACAATAGTGCTTAAAACCCTTAATCTGATCTGTATGACTTTCTAAATATTTTATTGCACGCTCTGGTTTGTTTGACCAACAAGCTCTATAAAAAGCTCCTACAGCATAAAGTTGATAATCAAACCACTTTTCAAAATTCTCTTTCTCTAATGCTTTTTTTCTACCAGCTAATATCCTATCGATTACTTTTTGTAAATCATGGTCATCACGATTACCATGCGTAACATGTATATGATGCGCTTGATGCTCCTTACTATTTGGCTTTTTATATACTATATTAGTTTTAAAAAACTCTTTAATACCTTCTTTACCTTTCTTTATATCAACTAAACGTTTTGGTGCAATAGTTTTAAAGCTAAATAATTTTCTTTTACCCGTTAGTTTTCCATCATCCTTCGTAGTCCCAGGAACAATAATTGTAAAAGTCGTAGTTTCTGGAGAAAATGGACTCTGCAGTCCATATAAATAAGCCAAGTCATTTATTTTTTGCTGTTGCTCAAGACGCCAGGAGGCAATATATTCTCCAACTTGAGTTTGTACAGAATGAGAAGTTCCCGCAGCAGTAGTGAAAGATATTTCATTATTAGATTTATTATCAAATATGTTCGGATTTTTTTTAAACTCACTTTTAATCTTATTTACGTTAGAAAGCTTGCAAAAATAACTTTAATATTTAATAGGTTTTATAATGTAATTCCACTCTCCTTTAAATGACTCATTTATAA
>JABSSF010000062.1:0-5752 GCA_013214485.1 Rickettsiaceae bacterium
AGGCTTCATTTAATTGCATAGCAACATCCATGGCCTTATTTTTATCCTCTGTGGTTCTTGCTCTATCAGGATGATACTTAGCTTGCATGCTTAAATATTGTTTTTGCAACAAAGTTTGATCAATGTCATATTGTTGTTTTAAGTCAAGTAGTTGGAAATAATTTATCATGATTTTCTAGCTTATAGTTTTGCTCTTAATATATTTATAGGTCTTTTAGCAGAGATCATTCTTTTGGCATGCAATTGATATTTGAAATATTTTCCATATTATTACCTATTATTTTTTATTTTTGTCTAAAGTTTTAATTATTCCTTGCAATATCTGTACTTCGCTTTGACTTAAATTATTAATACGACCAAAAATATTACGAATTTTTTGTTCCATTAAATCCTGTTTTTGACTTGCTTTAAAAAAGCTTTTTTGTTCTAATTTTGTAAATAAATTATCATAAAAATACTCTAAATCTTTTTTCTTAGCAAGAGGTGTTTTACAATTTTCTGCTTTATTAACTGACTTTACTTCTGATTGTGATGTAGTTATTATAAATAACTTATGGCAAATTATGGATACTGCATGGGCTAGATTTAATGAACTATATTCATCTGCTGTATTTATCGTAATAATTTTATTGGCAAAACTTATTTCTTCATTAGTAAGACCATTATTTTCTCGGCCAAATATAAAACCTAATTTCTTAACCTGGGGATTAGGTTTTATATCTCTTTTTAAATCATTAGAAAAGATTTGTTCTTTATTAATATCCCTTTTGCTAGCCGTTGTAGCATAAAGATATTCAAGATCGTAGGTAGCTTCTTTTAGATTAGAATATATGGTTGCAGAGTTGATAATATTATCTGCAGAAGCTGCAACATTTAGTGCTTTTTCATTTGGCCAACCATCACGAGGTTTTACTATCCTTAAATCTGTTAAACCAAAATTTTTCATTGCTCTAGCACTAGCACCGATATTTTCTCCCATTTGTGGCGCTACTAAAATTATTGCAATTTCATTTAAATTCATTTTTTTAGTGTGTAGGATAATGATTAACCAATAACTACTTTATTACGACCAGTTTCTTTGGCTTTATATAAAGCTTTATCTGTTCTACTAATGAAACTAGCAGAGCCTTCTTCTTTACTATATTC
The DNA here is from genome assembly GCA_013214485.1 of Rickettsiaceae bacterium. GTDB lineage: Bacteria > Pseudomonadota > Alphaproteobacteria > Rickettsiales > Rickettsiaceae > JABSSF01. The sequence goes on from JABSSF010000062.1 coordinate 1,147, forward strand.
AGTGATGCCAATTGAAGTAGTGACACTGATTGGAGTGTCTTTTTCAGGTATGGTAATTTTAAGGTTACTAATATCTGTCTTAATTTTCTCAGCCATGTTTGTACAATTCTTTATAGTAATGTTATTAAGTACAATAATAAATTCTTCTCCACCATATCTTGCGACTAAATCAGTAACTCTAAAAGATGATTTTAATTTTTCAGCAATTTTTTTTAACACTTCGTCTCCTGCTTGATGTCCATAAGTATCATTAATTTGTTTAAAATGGTCTAAATCAAACAACATTAAGCATATAGATTTGCTACTTTCCTTAGTTTTTTCAATAATTTTTTCAATATGAGTATCAAAATATCTGCGGTTAAATACTCCAGTTAAACCATCTTTTAGTGATAAATCAACACTTTCTTCTAATTCATTGCGTAAATTATCTTGATATATTTTTTTTCTAAGTTGGGTTTTAGTTCTGGCTAATAATTCACTTTTATCTACTGGGTAAACAAAATAATCATTAACTCCAAGATCCACACCTTTAATAGCAATAGGAAGCTTTTCTTCATCCGTCAGCATCATTAAGGAAACATTTTTAAAATTAGCCTTAGCTCTAATATCAACTCCTATACGCAAGGGGTCAGCATCTTCGATTTGACAACTTATAATAATTAAATCAGGTAAGAACGAACCAAGATTATCAAGCTCTTTAGATGAAGTGATTATTTTGACATTATTGGATAATTCAACTAATACATTTTTGACATTTTTAGCTTGAATTACATCATCATCAATAAGCAATATTTTGCAATTATCAAAATTTTCAGTAAGTTCTATGATATCTCCCCCAAGCTCTTCATTTGTTTTGTTACGTAATTTTAATTCATCTATAATAGTTTTCATTCGTGATAAAGATTTCACTCTAGTAAGCAAGGGAGCTTCTTTTATTGGTTTTGTTAGAAATTCATCTGCCCCAGATTCCAGTCCTTTTACTCTGTCATCAATACCAGATAAAGCAGTTACCATTATTATAGGTATGTGAATTGTTTCTGGGTTGGCTTTAATCTTTTTACAAGTTTCAAAACCATCCATTCCTGGCATCATAACATCAAGTAACACTATATCAATTTTGGTATTTTTTAAAATGTCTAAAGCTTCCTGGCCACTGCTTGCTTTAATAACAGTGTAGTATTCAGAAATTAATTTAGCTTCTAGTAATTTTATATTAGCTGGGACATCATCTACTACTAGTACTGTTGCTGGCATCGCTGTAGAGCATTTTGAGGGTTAGTAAATTTATCTATAGCAGCAAAAAAACCTATCTATAGATACAGGTTTTGAAATATATAAATCACATCCTGAAGATGAAATTTTTATTTCATCTTTTTTCATTGCAAAAGCGGTTATTGCAATTATTGGAATATTATAAGTTTCTGGGTTTTTTTTGAGGTCTGAGATTAGATCTATACCCGAGATGCCATTTAGCTGTATGTCCATTAAAATTAGATCTGGTTTTTCTGTCTTGACAATATTGGTAACATTAATACCGTCAGATGACTCAACAACATCATGATCTCTCGTTCTTAATAAATCACGAAACAACTTTAAATTTAAATCGTTATCTTCTACTACTAAAACTTTACTCATAATACTAACAATATTATTTATAAAATACTATTAAAATACACTATAACATAAAATTAAAATCTGCAATACTATAACAAAATTTTAATAAAAATTATGTTATAATTTTTTTTTGTGTTACATATTGTTACAAATTAGTTATTTAAAATGAAGTCTTAGTCTATTATTGCTTTAAGTAATTAATAATAATTTTAGCAGCTTTTTGTGAAGGTGTTTCTTGCCAATTTAGACCTATAGAATTTAATATTTTAGTTACTTGTTGCAATTGGGAACTAGTTTTCTTGGAATTGGATATTAATTCACTTAAAGCAAGTACTATATTATTTACAGTGAAATCAGATTGAATATATTCTGGAATTACTTCACGACCAGCTATGATATTTACTATACTAGCAAATTTAACTTTAATCATCATTCTCAGTAATAAAAAGCTAATGGGATTTAATTTATAACCGATGATCATCGGAGTATTAGAAGCAGATATTTCTAAAGTATTTGTTCCAGATTTTGCTAAAGCACAATGGCTAACTGCAAAAGCTTTTAAACGATCTGTAGAAAATATATAATTAAATTTTGCTCCACTTAAAAATTTAGAAATTAATTGAATATTAGTGTCATTTGGTTGAATAAAAATCACTTTAATATTATGTGTTAAAGTGATTCTATCTAAGGATTCTCTAATAATTGGCATATGTCTTAAAATTTCTCCAGGGCGACTACCAGGAGTAATAGCAATTACTTTGACATCATCACTAATATTTAATTCTTTACGTAATTTTATTGAACCACGATAAAAATGTTGTTCTAACGCAAAATAGCCGACAAATTCGCTACTAAGCCCTTCTTTAATAAAATAATCAGGTTCAAATGGCAGCATAGTTAATAATTTATCGTAAACTTTAGCATATTTTTTGGCTCTAGAAGGTTTATAAGCCCAGACACTTGGAGCAACAATGTGAATTAATTTTATGTGAGGAGCAATTTTTTTAACTTCTTTAGCAACTCTATAAGTAAAACCAGGAGAATCAATAGTAATTACTACTTTTGGATTTTTAGCTATAATATCATCAACAGTTTTATCAATAAGTTTTTTAATACGGAAAATATGCGGTAAGATTTCTAAAAAACCCATTAAGTTAATTTCCTGTATTGGAAATAATGATTTTAAGCCAGCTTTAGCCATTAAAGTGCCGCCAATACCATTGAATTTTAATTCTTCTTGCGAATTGTCCATAATGGACATCATCAATTTACTACCGATAAAATCTCCTGAATATTCGCCTGCTATAAGATAAAAATTCATTATTTTGCCTGCTTATTATGTTTTTGTTTGCTCTTTTTTTTCTTGTTAGTTTTGACTTTAATAATTGTTGGTTTAGTTTTTTTCTTACTAGTATTTTTTGTTGCTGAAGCTTTTTTATCTGTTTTAGTTCTCTTAGATTTTGTTTCTATGTATTTAGTTGATTTTGCTTTATTTGATTTAGTATTTGGATTTTTGGTTTTTGTAGTTTTTTTCGGCTGATTTACAAAAAAATATACATAACAACTATGTAAATATTGGGTAGGGAAGTAAACTCTTATTACTTTAAATTGTGGTGAGATAATGTTATTTAAAAATAATAATAAACAGATGGCTGATAAAATTCTGGTAATGAATGATTTAGTGGTATTTATTTGAAAACGTTTAATAGTAAAGAAACAAATAATAATACTAAAAATTATCCAGATGATTAATCTTAGGTCAAACATTTCAAATAATTTATTACTACCTAAATAGGTATATTTGATATATTTAGCAGTAATAATGGTTTTATAGAAAAATAAATAGTAACTAGCTATTGCGCCAGTGGCAAATAAAAATAGTGTTCCTACTATAAAAACGGTGCGGTGTACTGCTAAACCTAAAAAAATGATGAATAGTACTAAATAAATATAAATAAATTCTGTGGTAAGTAAATATAAAGTTTGTAAGTTAGAAGTTTTTGCATAATTAAATTTATGAATCACAATAGAGGAATTAAAAAATAAATAATAAACGAGAGCAAAAACTAGGCAATTTTTAATTAATTTAATATCTAGTTGTTTTTGAATAAATTTTAACATATAAAATATTTATATTTTAATTAAGCATATATTTTTAATGATCATAAACTCACTACAGGAATTTTGTAAGTTTTTTTATCATAATCAACCAATTATCGCAATTGATTATGGTATAAAAAAACTAGGTATTGCTATTTCCAGCCCTGATCATAAAATTGCTATGCCATTTAAAATGATTACAGCTACTAATAAAAAAGAGCAGATTGCTACAGTGCTAAGTTTACTTAAAGAAAAACAAATTTGTGGTATCATTGTCGGTTTGCCAGTTAATATCGATGGCAGTCATTCAGAGCAAACTGAGATTACTTTAAAATTTGCAAGACAGCTAGCTGGGCAAACAAATATACCGATTTTTATGCAGGATGAAAGATTAACCACTAAGGCTGCAGATAGTTTGCTAAAAAATTTTGGTTTCAATCGTAAGAAGCGTAATTCTCAAGATGATGTAATTGCTGCGAGCCTTATTTTAGAGACTGTACTTGAATCAATAAAAAGATTATAATCTAATTATTCATCTTGAGTATATACTCTTATCAACAACTATTCGCATGTTATCGAAAAGAGACCCATTATAATAAGTAGAGCGTCATATGCAGCTTCTGGTAATATAGTGTCAAAACTGGCAGTATTACCTCCCCCATCTAAACTACAATCACGTGTTAGTGTAGCATTACCACCAGCCCAAGAGCATGTAACAGAAGCTGTTTCTCCAGCTTCTGTTTCAGGCCAAGTGATACCAGATTGAGTAACAGCTGGACAAGTAGGAGTAGATGATATGTTTGTACAAGTTGCGTGTGGAGGTTTATTTAAAATAGTTACTGTTGGTGATACGTTGTCCCAACTAGCAGTTGTGCCTCCAGGATCTAAATTA
>JABSSF010000062.1:5762-10693 GCA_013214485.1 Rickettsiaceae bacterium
GTAGGATCATCAGATATGAACATAGCACTCCACTTGCATTTGATTGCAGCCTCTTGACCTGCTTCTATTTCAGGCCAATTAAGATTTCCATTTGTGGTGTTAGCAGCACAGGTAGGAGTAACAGGTTCTGCACATGTCATTTCATCGGTTAATTCTTCTAAATCAACTGATTTATTATCTATATCTAATAAGCAATAACGCTCCAGAGGTACTGCTGCTACCCAGCCTGCTTGGTTACAAGTACCTTGAGAAAGCTCTCCATACTCAGCTTCAGTCCAGTCGATATCTCCTTCAGTAACGGCAGGACATTTTGGTGGATCCATTGCAATACATAAACTCATTTCTACAGATGTTTTATTTCGTAAGATAGCAAGACTATCGTCATATGGATTGTTTTGACTAGTGTCAGATATGTTATAGTTATAATATTGATCATCTGGGATATGTGTTCCGTATGAAGGATCTGGCTCAACTCTATCATCTACAACATAACTTACTTTACATAGTTCCACATCACCAGGAGAAGTATAACAAGGTGTTTTAGGAGGTAAACAAGTTTTAATAACAACATTACCGCCATTTCCTGGTATAGTTTCTGTAGTAATACATCCTCCATCGCTGCTAGAACATTTCCGTAAGCCAAGGTAATCTTCGGTTTTTGCTTGGAATGTTTGGCAGTCAATAATATCGGCATTTTCAAATGCAGTTAAAACACAATATTTAGTTTCTACAGGACATCCTTGAACGTTTTGTTGTTGTAGGCAAGCATGTTTACCACCACGGAAATATTTATCGTTTAGATATTCTAATCTGTTTAAATAAACAGCATCTTCATTTACAGAATAATCTGCATTTAGTGGTGAGGCATCATCTTTGTAATTACCGAAAAGAGTTGCAGGATTTATTGATTTATCTCCAGAAAACGGTTGTGTTACAAATGTATCATCGGTAATAAAACTATCAAATTCTATACCAGCTAAATTTACTGAACTAGATATACCTCCTATTGGTATGCTAGGAGAAAACACAGTAGTTGGAGCAATAACTGCTGCAACGTAATCAATATCTGCATTAGTTTGAACTTCCATAGCTGCAACAAAAAATGGGGTGAAATAATCAGAACTACAGTTAAATGTTGTGCTATCGATTGTTACCCCACATTCATAAACATTTGGTTTAGGGGCAGTAACTCTTTTTTCGCAGCCAATAACGCCAATAAGATCGCTATGGATACAGATTTCGTTAGTTTCTTGATAGTAATTATCAATGCCTACATTACCACTAGTAGTAACAATTTTTGCGTTATAGTCAAAAGTTTTATCCTTACTTGTAAGGGTTACAGGGGTTGTTAGCAAAGTGTCTAGTAAAACAGAATTGGTATTGGCATTTTCTGGAAATTTTACTATGAGATCAGCAAATTCTCCAACATTGATGCCCCAGATTGCTTGACATAAAAGACCACTATTTAATGAGCAATCGTCAAGATCATTGCGGTAAGAATTATTTGGGGTTACATTATTGCCAAATTGAGTGCCATAAACTACCCGAACTTTACAATTATTGGTACTACCATTATTACAAGTAATTGGTATACTAGTATTAACACAAGGTACGGTATTGTCATCGCTGCAAAGGCCGATTAAATCAAGTTCAGCAGTTGTCGTGTGTAAAACACTAGGAGAGGCAATGGCATCAGCATTGTCTATAGTAATACATTTATCTGTTTCTTGAGGATCCTCACCATCAGTGCATAATGGTACTAGATCATAAAATCCTACTCTAATAGAATTGTGGATAAAGTTGTTACGTACGGTAGATCTTACACATTCATTGTTTGATGTTGATTGAACAAAATTACCATCATCATCAATAGGACATATTTTTTGGGTAAATGTTAATGGTAACAAAGAATCAATTGTTGGACAAAATGGTGGTGGAAATGGTCCAGGCATCAAATTAACGCAGCCATAATCAGATTTTGTTACTACTCTATTTAAAGTCCATTCTCTTACTTCATCAGCAATATCTTCAACTGTATCAGCAAGGGCTTCAGCAAGAAATTTTAAGATATCTTGATCAGTTTTGCTTAAATTTGTTTTACTTAGAGAATCTATAGCATCTTCGAGACTTTCATCAGCTTTATCTAACAAATAGACTATGCCATCAATTATAGCTGGTCGTTTATCTGTTTTATGAAAAGGTTGTGATGTTGGATCAAGATCCATAAAATCATTTCCGCCAGCAATTACATTTAAAATTGAAGGATCTTTATAAATGCATAATTTTGGCAATTTAAAATCTATTGGCTGACCATCAGTACCAAGCACTTCTTCATCATCAATTTCAAAACCATATTCATCTAAGTGTCTATCTTTGGTATATCCAGGATCTTGTGGAATATCAGCATCTTCATCAGCATCTAATGCTACCCTAGCACAAACCCTTGTTAGAGGTAAGCCATAAGGGCCTCCAAGTAGGACACAATCACCTCCCCAGGTTAAATTATTATTTGTAGTCCAACAAGCAAGAGCATTACATGCTTGTGATCTAACTTTAATTTTAGGGTAAAAATAAGTGCTAGCTTTGGTAGTTTGGGCACAAATTTTTTCATAATAACCATCGGTTTGAGGGAAAGGAAATTGTAACAAACAAGTACCATTGTCTCGGCCATTTTTTCTATTATATGGTGGACAAAGTAAGTCTCTATCCCCCTTATCAAATTCTTCTGGTGCTCCAGTAGTTTCATTAAACCACCACTCCCAAACTGTTGGGTCAGAACTACCACAATTACAAGGATCGCTTACGCATTGGGATATACCATCAGCTAAATCATCAAGAAATCCAGCATAAATATTTGGTGCAGATAGTAAGATCCATAGTAGGAGGATTATTTTTTGCAACAGCTTGTATTTCATAGGCTAATTATTCCTATAGCATCTCAAATTCTTCATAAAGAGCGCCTACCCAATCTTTAGGGTCTTTGTCACCATGCTTCTTAACAATTTCTACATATATATCTCGTTCAACCTTAGTTGAAGATAATATTCTTGTTAAGCCACGAAGACCTCCAATACTTAATTCGGACGAAATAGCTTTATCATCCTGTTTAATTAAGAAAGTTCTAGCTAGAGCATTTAACTTGGTAAGTTTTTTAGCTTCTTCTTCTGTTAAGTTTAGAATATTAGCAATATTTGGCACTTTAGCATCTGGTGGGATAATGAAGTTAGTCTTGACCTCAGTAAGCCATTGTTGTTTCTGTACTTGATCTTCTTCTTCATATAATTTCTGTAAGTTTTCAATATCTACGGTAGTTATGAAAATACCATCATTTTCCTTAAGATCTTGATACATAGGGGTGATTAAACCAGAGAAGTATTTTAGATTAAGTAAATGATGTAAATTATCTATAGTAAAGATTTTCCTGTTTGAGGTAGAGTCATTAAATAAATAATGCAAACAAAATACTATAGCTGCTTTAACACTACGCATAGTATTTAATTCATATTCAAATTGATCTAGTAATTTTTTTTCTCTCGGATAATGTTTTTTAGTAAAGGCAGCATCATTAAATTCTCGTAAACTAACCCCTGTGATTGAACCATCTTCTAGATTAAAATTTGTGTCACTTTCAAATATTTGATAATATTTTTGATCTTTGTCATATACGGTAAATCTTTTCTTTAAATCTGGATCCTGAATATTTGATATTATTTGTGACAATTTTCTTTTGTCTGGTTCTAACTTTAAAACGTCGCTAGCTAGGTTAGTTAATTCAGTAAGCCCTGTTTCATTAATTGGTTTAATGTAATGATTGCCAATTATTTTAAAGAATTCAACTAAAAACCCTTGAGCCTTATCAGAATTTTGGATAAGTAAAGGATTAATAATTTGTTTGCTATCTTGAAGCCATTTTCCACCTTTAGCCTTTATGAATAAACCACTAGAAAGATCATCGCTAACATAAAATATGCTTGGATTAAATTTATCTGCTTCAGATATTAAAAAATTAAGTAGAGTAGTTTTTCCTGATTTTTTAGTACCTATAATACAATTGTTAGTTTCTCCATTGGAATCATGAAAATTCATAAAATAGGGTGTTCCTTTTTCAGTTCTAAGTAAAGTGATTGCTTTACCCCAAGGATTATATTGATTACCAGTAGGAGAATTATGTAGCGAAGCAAGAGCGGCTACATTATCAATTATTGTAGGTTGCATGCGAGAAAGGTAAGAGAAATTGGCAGGTAGCTGAGCCCAAAATGTTTTTTCTAAGTTTATATCTTCTCTAACGTGTACAATACCGATGCTAGCTAATTTCTGTGAAGCTTTTATTATTTGCTGATCAAGATGCTCAACATCATCTGCAATTACCATGACAGAAATTTGTTGTTGGCAAAATTTATTTTTTATTTCTTCCTTATCATCAAGAATTTTATCTAACTCCTTGAACTCTCTGAGTTCATCATTTTTACTTACTTTTAGAATATAATCTTGATCTTTAAAAATTGGGGCAATTTCTTTGCGATTTACAAAATAAAATACTTCGGTAGTAATCATTTCGACTGGAATTTGTAGAAACAAATCTATTGGATCGGAAGCAACTTCTTGATATTCTTTTATTGATAAAATAGCTGCGAACCTTTTTTGACCATCGCCGATAACTTCTATTTTATCACTGCCAACAGCATAATTATGAGAAGCTAAGGCTTTAGAAATATCGGTAATAGGTAGTAGACATTCATTCTCATTTAATTGTATAATACGACGATATAAGAACATTGGTTCAGAAAAGCATTGATCATCAACGAACTTAATTCCAAGTTTAGTAGCGCCAAATTCGTTTAAAGACTCTAAAATATTATCTGTAAGTTTTGTTAATTTATTAGATGCGGATTTTAAAAAATTTTCTGCAAAATTAGTAATGGTATTAGTTG
>JABSSF010000063.1 GCA_013214485.1 Rickettsiaceae bacterium
AGGCTTGTAAAGAAAATACAGAAGTTTGTAGGGAAGTTAAGGAAATAGAGCCAAGAGTGCTAGGTGATGCTGCCACCAAAGTTGTGGAGTCAATTTCAAATGTATCTGGAGCAAAAGATACTGAAAGACAAGAGAGTATTCGAGGTGGCTCTAGTGAAGATAATGAATTTGTACCAGATCCTCCGTATCTACCAGAGTTTAGCAATGATATTTGGGGAGAAGTAAGAAAAGAATTTGTTGAAGTTCACGGTGGTCATGATGACAAATATTGGCTTAAGGATTTGATTCCAATTATTGATGAGGAGAAAAAAGAGTTAACAGTGCAAGCTGATCATCAATTGTCTAAAGAATTTGTTAACAAGCACTTTGCAAAAGATCTAGTAGAAATATCTGGAAAATTAGGATTTAGTTTTCTTGGGGTGAATATCAAGCTTAAATGAAGCGAACTACCGCTTGAAAATACTAATATCAATAGGCGCAAACCTTAAGGAAAAATTGAGATCTCAAAGATGTAACCAAAAGTTAATAATTAAGTTTATTGTAAAAATACAAAAGGGTTAACATATATTCAACTAAAAGTGCAATACAGTAAATAAAACTTTACATATTTTTTAAGAAATAAATAGCGTAAGTATCATATATTTGAAGCTAATATACGAAATTTATAGATTAAACTAAACATTAATATAAAAGTTGTAAAAATGCATGGAATATTTTCAGAAAAATAGAAAAAAATGCAATTTATAATTGACTGTAAGTTTTTTCTCTGGTAGAATATCTTGAGTTAATTTAGTGTATTTGGATAGTATGGGTGTATTAATGAAACCAGAACTAAAAGCCAGCTCGATTGAAGCGATGAGTGAATATAATACAGTTTACTCTAGAATGAATAAGTTAAGTATTTGTAAGCTATTTTCAGTTTTAAAGGAAATAGAAGAATATGGAATAGAAGGCTTTACAAGAAGAATTATAGACAGCAATGGATATAGCGCAACTTTCTCAACAAGTAAACTATGGAAAGATGAAGAATTTAAGTTAGGTTGTCAAGAAGAGGCTAGAGATCATTTTTCTTTAGAAGTGCCGAAAGCAAAAATTGAGAAGCGTAAAATCATTACTCGCTCCTCGGATAAATTGGATACAGAGTTTTTAAGAAGAATGGATTGGAAAAGGATTAATAATTCAGTAATAGTTTTAGATTTTGAACAAAAAAATATAGAAATGAGTTACTTTATTTGCCCTCGCAATGACCCAGAAATGAGAGATAGCATCATTAACAATTTAGAATATTTTACTTCATTAATAGAGAGTGTAAGACAGGAGTTAGAATTTATAACATCTTCTTCTGAGTTTAATGCAAAGAAAACTCTGACACTAAACTCAAAATCATTAAGTGTATTAAGTTCTCAGGTCAATAGCTTCAAGCTAAAAGAAAAAAAGCAGGTATGGGTTAATGGAGTTAGCGTTGATTTGTCGTTACGAGAAATAGAGGTGCTGTCTCTTTTAAAATTTGGTTTAAATAATAAAATAATATCTCAAAAATGTAACCTTGGAATATCTAGAGTAAAAAAGATAGTTGAGGAATTAAAATATAAGCTATGTGCTTTAAGAAGAGAGGATTTAAGGTTTCTTGCTTATAAAGTTGTTTTAAAAGAAAAAAATGGAGTAAAATTTTATGAAAAATGAAGTGTTATATGATTACAACCAGAGAAAATCAAAAATATATGTTATGGTTTCGTGCTTTTTAGCTATGTTTCTTGAAATATATGATTTTGTAGTGTTTGGTTTTCTTGCGGGGGTACTATATAAAAACTATTTAAGTTTCACCGATGAAATAACCGGCTTAATAATAAGCTATATGTTTTTTGCAGTAGGGTTTGTGTTTAGACCACTAGGAGCTTTTATATTTGGTCACATAGGAGATAAGTATGGTAGAAAAAAAGCCTTAGTGCTTAGTGTATCAATGATGGGAACAGCTTCATTATGTATGTTTTGCTTGCCTCCATATGCAAGTATCGGAATAATATCATGTTATATAATAGTGGTTGTTAGAATAGTGCAGGGTATTTCTGTAGGGGGCGAATATAGTGGGGCATTAATATATGCTATGGAGCATAATAGAGAGAAAAAATTAGGATTAATATGTGCGGGATTACAGATAGGTTCTTGCTTTGGAATAATGTTAGCTACAGCCGTAGGAAATTATGTTCAGCATCCTACTGTTCCAGATTATAGTTGGAGATTTGCTTTTTTAATAGGCTTTGGGCTATCAATGGTTGGTTTTTTTGTCAGAAAAAAACTTAGGGAAACGCCAATTTATGAAGAACTAATTTCTACAAAAAATAAAATTCCTTTATTAGAGGGTTTTAAGCAGAATAAGAAAAAGTTTTTAGGGGGAGTTATGTTAGCTGGTTCTAATACTACAAATTTATATTTTTATATGATGTATTTACCTAATTATCTAAAAACAAGAGAGGGTTTTTTATATGAAAACATGGGTTTATTAATATCTGGTATTATGTTGTTTATTGTGCCTGTAGTTGGATTTCTAAATGACAAATATGGTAGAAAAAATATGTTGTTAACCTCTAAAGCATTTGCAATGGTGGGGGCGTTATTAATAATATCAATATTTAAATCTATACCAAGTGCTAATTTATTGATATTTGCTATTGTTATGAGTGCCTTAATTGTTGCTTTAAGTATGGTGACAGTAAATATTTATGTTCTAGAGATGTTTCCTGCGAATTATAGATTCAGTTGTGGTGGGTTAAGTTACAGTATCGGAGCTGCAATTTTCGGGGGGACAACTCCAATGGTGTGTTCTTTGATATTAGAAAAGTTTGATCAAAACATATTTTATCTTGGATGTTATATATTATTAATTTCATGGGGCGGTTTTTTGGGATACAGTATAATTTTTTCTAAGAAAAAACTCCAAAAACTCCAAGCTTCTAAAAAGCCTGAAAACAAAGGAGTGCAGAGTGTTTGTTAATATATTTTTTTACAAAAAGGCTAACAAAAATTAAGGTTATCGTGGCGATTTTTAGGCCATTTTCAAGAGAATATAATTATGCTATTATTTTTTAAGATAAGAAAAAAAGGAAATATTTATGAGTAAAATAAAAGAAAAGCCAATTTTTAAGTTAAAAGATATTATGGAAGAAGATATAACAAATTATAAATTTGGTTATCCAGCCTCAATCTTTGATATTAATAGGATACCGGAGCATACAATGCCAAATCAAGTTAAAGATGAAATACCTACAATGAATAAATTTGGCTTTATGAAGTTTGAATTTGAGGAATATAATAAAAGTTTTATTAACTACGCAAGTAATATTAGTAAACCAGCTTTAGAGATAGGTTCTGCTTACGGGTGGCTTGCAAAAAAAGCTTTAGAAAAGGACATAAATTACATTGCCAGTGATGTAAGTACTGATCACTTAGAAATTTTACTAAAAAATGCTCCAAAAGATAAATTAAATAATTTATCAATATATCCCTCGGAATTTCCTAAAGAGATTAATTTCCCTCAAAAGTCAATAGGAGCTGTTTTTGTAGGTAGAGTATTACATTTTTTAACGGGAGAGTTAATAGAAAAGGGGTTAGAAAAAATACATAATTGGTTAGACGATGATGGTAAATTATTTTGTACAAATTGTTCAATATACCATTACACAGTAAAGAATGAGATAATATCATCTTATAATAAAAAATTTGCTGAAGGTGTTAAATGGCCTGGTATTTTACACAACTTAAAAGAAGCTGCTCCAATGAATGCTGACTATGTTGATAATTTTTTAAATGTATTTGATATACCGCAACTGGAAGCATTGCTTCCTAATTTTGGATTTAAAATAGAAAAAATCAGTTTATTTGATTTTCCAAATGACACGGATAGTGGTGGAAAGGGGCATATTGGATTTATAGCAAGAAAAATTTAATAAGAGTTATGAAAATGAAAGAACCGGTAAAAATAAAAAAGCCACCAGATTAAAGGTGGCCATGAAAAAAATAAATGAATACAAATAGTATTTGAAATTTAAATTAATAACACAGCAGGTAGATAGAATTGACACCCTTGATACCTGCTGAGACCTACAAGAGGTAAGTATGAAACTACAGAAAATTGCTAGTTTTAGCAAGGAAAAAAATGAAAATAAGCAAAATAGCTTAAAAAAATATTCTTCAGTAAAGCAAATACAACCATTATTACATGGTAATTCTAATATCAGAAATTGCTTTACACTTAGCTTGAAATCCAAGAATCAAGAAGCAAGGCCATTACCAATTGCCTATGGTAATATCATCATAATTGGTGATATTACACAAATATCACATTTAACAGATTATTTGCTAAGCAGATGTCCTGTACCAATGAAGATATTGGGCAAGAATTTTGATACAATTTCTGGCTTACAAAATTATGAACAAGTTTTGAGTCTAATCACTTTAGATATTACCAAAACACCATTTAAGGCTATGCATCAAGCAATAAGAAACTCTTCTACGGCCTTTATATTCCATCCATTTAAAAATGTTTTGATCAGAAAAAGATTTGACAGGTTGGTGTTATTTAGTACAGCGGAAGAAAGATTATTTAGAAAGATGACATATTTAGATTTTGTAGTGATCTCTTCTGGGAAAGCAGAGATAGCTAAAGTTCCACCTTACAAAGGTTAGGGAGTTTTTAAGATGAATTTTGCAAAATATTATCAAGGTTATAGAGAGATGAATTGGACATTTGATTCAGCAGAAAGAAATTTCTCAGCACTAGTAGGCTCTACAACAAAATATTACCACAAAATGCATCTTTGTGATGGGAGAGCGGTATATATGATTAATGAGGATATATTTAAGAAATTGCAAGAAATAACAGAATATTTAATTGCGTACGAAGATGAAATACAAAATTTAAAGATCAAAAGGGGGATGGATGTTTAATAGGAAATTTCAAAAATCAGAATTAAAAACAAAGAGAAGCGAGGGTTTAATGTAGGTACTGGGCTACTTACTAAGGTCAATGAAAAAGTCGATATTAATGTGGTATATGACTTCACTGTGAGGAAGAAATACAAAGCGCATCAAGGTTCATGCCAAATTAAGGTTTATTTTTAATAATTAGAAAAAGAGGAAAAGATGAAAACAGAAGGGTTAAGAATTGGAGTAAAACGTTTAGAAGAAATGGTATTTAGTTATGACGAAATTGCAAAAGAACAGCAACGCCAAACTTACGAAGATTTAAGTAAAGAGGCGAATAACTATTTAAGAAGATATGAGTTTAATTGGGAGTAAATGAGATGTTAGGAATTCAAAATAATTACATTAAATCTGGGGAACATGTTTTGGTAACTGGTGGTGCATGTACTCCTGGTGGTGGGGCAAGGATATATATGATGGACTTAGCTTTAAGAGCTATAGATCAAGGTATCAAGGTTTATATGATTGGGACGTCTAGGGAATTTAGAAGTTATACAGAATTAATGGGGGGAACGCTTATTAATACTGAAATTACAGATGTAAAGCTTTGGGAAAATCGTTTAGTGACAAATGACATAATAGAAAGTAGCTCACCACTAACTACCATTAATTTTAGTTTTCCAAATAGATGGAGTTCGTCATTTTGTGAATATGGTTTGTCGATAGTTGATTTAGAAAGATTGTTGTGGAGATATTGGTTAAGAGAGTTAGTGCCAAATTTAGATGAGGGTAAAAAATATATGGTAATTATAGATGATGAATGCTCAAGAGATGTAGCTGACAATGTGATTGTAGATATAGAAGATTTGTCGATGAATAGGAATTTAAACTTGGTTGTGAAGTTTAAAGATTACGAATATTTACGCAAGCAGTGTTTTTTAGAAGAACCATTTGATTGGTATTTAACGGAGAAGGGATTACAGAGTTATGAGGAGAGGGGGCTTAGAGTATGAGAGAAATTACTAGAGAAAGATTTGCAGGAATAGATTCTAAAACAAACCCTTTCAAAATAAAGGGAGTAGGGGCAGATATTCGTTTATATGGGGTGGGTGGTGAGCTGTATTGGAATCCATTTGCAGGTAGAAAAAATAATAATGTATTAATTACGGATGATGTGGTGCTGTCAGTATATTACAAGCTCTTTTTGAGGGAGTTGGCACTCAAGATGAGTGCAGCGGGAGTTAAGTTATATATTGTGGCGACGAAAAGTGACTATAAGGAAGTAGCTGAAGTTAATGGTGGGGAGCATATAGTAATTCCAAGCGATGTGGACTTAAGTACTTTAAGAGGCCCAGAATTAAATGACTTAATTAAGATAGTTGGAGATGTTGGAGTATTTGATTTTAAGGCTTTGTCAGAAGGGCTAGATACAAATATTGATATATGGGAGTTTTTGCTAAATAGGTTTATTCGAAGCTTAGATAATGGTCAAAAGCACATGGTCATTATTGATTACAAATTTGATGTTAATAGCAGTTATATTCGGGAGTTTTTCTCCTCAAATGCTAGCAAGGATTTTTGGCAAAGAGAGCATGTAAGTTTGGTGTTTCAGGACAAGCGTAGAAATCTTGATGTCAATGTAGATGGATTGCCGTGGTTTTCTAATGGATGTTCTTTTGAGTGGGTTTTATGTGGGGAAGGGATTTGTCAAACTACTCCTTCTTTAACAGCTGCTTTACTCAGTCATGAGCTGAGTGGAGTAGTTGCAGATTATGGTAAAAATGATGATGAGATTATTCTAGAAGATTTTGAAGAAAAACTAGACGAATTCAGAAAAAAACATGGTATCAGAATTGAAAATAATTTTTCAGAAGGTTTTAAGGCATGACGATGAAAATAGCTAATAGATTGGTGTTAGGTTTGTTAATAGGGATTTCTTTGGGTAAAAGTAGTTTTGCTAAACCAACTGAATCAGAGGCAAAGCATGAGGGTTTTGTAGAGTTTTTGTGCGAATGCAAAAGTAATAAGGATGCAGCTAAATGTTTTGCAATTGCCTTAGATGAGCTGAGATATAACAAATATATGGATGCAAAGACTAAAATGGAGTTACACAAAAAAGCAATAGAAGAGTTAAAGAAGTCATTAGCAGATATTGAAGAAGAGAAGCTAGTAGAGTTTTAAAGAGTTTTAAGGGGGCATGGTTTTATTTGTTTAATTTTATAATTTTAATTTAAGAATGGAGAATTAATTATGACAATAGGTATTAATGATGTGACGTTAGTTGGGTTTTTAGGTGATGACCCAGAAATTAGGACGACGCAAAATGGTAACAAGATAGCTAATTTTAATTTAGCAACTACAGAGCGTTGGATAGATAGGGCAACAGGTGAGAAGAGGGAGCAAACTGAGTGGCATAAGATAGTGGTACTGGATATTAATTTGGCATTGATAGTAGAGCAGCTTGCTGAGAAAGGTTGTCTTGTATATGTGAGGGGAAAAATCAGAAAGAAAAAATGGGAATATAAGGGGGAGAAGAAATCAGCAACAGAGATTGTGGCAAGAGAATTTACTCTGCTTGCAAAAGGTAAGGGTTCTGGTGCTGAAGTCTTGCAAGCAGAAGGGGGAGATAGCGTTCCTTTTGATATAGAAGTGGGTGATAGCCCAAGTTCAGTAGCAAATTAATTTAATTAAATATGGAGATTTTAATATGAAGAAGGTTTTGAATTTTTTAGGTAAGACTAACAAAACAGTTAGTGCTGATACTAGTTTAGTAAGTGTATTAGGGCTAAGAGATAATTTAGCTAAAGATAGATTAAGGTTTTGGTTGTATATGGGAATAATGGTTGGAGTAACAGTTATTATGTCTGATGCAGCCTTTGCTTCAAAAACAGTTGATGGATATGCCAAAGCTGTAACAACCCCACTTAAAACTGCTGCACTCTATATTGCACCGATAGGCGTAGGAATTGGTGGAATTGTTGGGGTAGTAATGAGTTCATTTGGTGGGCTTTACAAAATTATAGGCTCAGCGGGTTGTGTTGGTGCTGGGTTTGCTACTCTTGAGGGTTTAAAATACTGGCTTGGATAGAGGTTAAAATGTCAATAAGATTTAATAGATGTATGAATTTAGAATCTAGGTTTTGGAACTTTGCTATTTTTGCGTGGGTTTTAGGAATAATAGGTGGAATATTTTTTACCATTTTGTTGGGTGGTCTTTGTGGTGTAGGTGGCGGAGTGGTGTCTTTTGGGGTAGGCCAATTCTGTGGTAAGTGGTGGCACTCAGGTAAAGTTCAAAGGTGGAGATATTGGAATTTGCCATTTGCAAAAGTAATTAGCAAAAAAATTCCTTATTCACATTATAGAAGATTTCATTAGAGGTAGATATGGAAATTAATATAGCAAAGCAGAATATAAGGCAAATATCAAAACAGAGAAATTTCTTTATGATGCTAAGTTTTCTCTCGGTTTTTATCTGTTTGATACTGAGTTTATGCCTGAAAAATACAGAAACTCAAATAGTTATGGTACCAGGCCTTAGTAAGGAAATGAATGTGTCAAATAGCTCAGTGTCTGTCAATTATTTAGAAAATGCGACAGATGAGATAATACCGATGCTAGTAGATTTGGATTTTGATGCGATAGATAGGAAGAGGGAAAAATTACTTAACTTTGTATCAACCTCTGACCCACGATATATGAAAGAATTAATGGAGTATTTTGCTAGGGTCAAAAAGCAATATAAGGAATTTCAGTTATCGACAAGATTTGCTGGAAAAAGATATAGAGCAGATACAAACAATTTAACTGTTATAGCTTCTGGGATATTAGAGTCAAGATATGGTAATCAGGGAGTAGATAAGAAGTGGGTCAATTATTTAGTGAGTTATGACTGGATAGGTGGTAAGTTGCTGCTTAAGGAGTTTAAGTTGGTGAATGAAGAAGAATTAGAAATGGGAGAGAAGAATGCTAATGAATAACAAAGTATTTAGTTTAACAAATTTACAAAAAATAATGATGTTGGGAATATTATTTTGGCTTCAATTAGTTGGGGTAAGTAAGATTTTTGCTGAAGATATTAAAATTAAATATGAGTATCCGACAAGACTTAACTTAAGTAGATATCATATTAATCGGATACATTTTGAGTCAAGCAAGATTAAAAAAGTAGTTGGCTATAAGAATCTATATAGCAGTATTTTGTCGCACAATAAGCAAGATTTGTACGTTAGGCTAAATCCAGAAGAAGTTAATCCAATTAATATCTCAGTGATAGATACAGCAGGTAGAGTATTTGATTTTGAATTAGTGCAGCAAGAGAGAAAAGCCCCACTAAGTGTTAGGGTGGTGCAAAAGAGAGAAGATGCGAAGCTATTAGACAATATATCATTAGAAAGTAAGAAATTAATTGCAGCAATGAGAATGGGAGTGGCTGACAAATATTATGTGTTAAAACCTGAGAAGAGGTTCACATACGGCAAGCTAGGGAGAAGAGTTGGCGTTAAAATAATTAAAGATTATCGCTATCGGAACCTAAGAGGTCTAGGGATAGAGGTACTAAATCTTAGTAAAAAGGCAATTAGGGTAAAACCTAAAAAATGTGCTAATGAGTTTTTGGGCAAAATAGTTAGTGACTCTAGAGAAGAATTAATAATTAAGCCAAAAGGTAAAGAGGTTATTTATTTGGTTATAGAAAAAGGGGAAAAATGAAGATGAGTATTAATATAGAAAAATATAAAAAGTGGCTTACTGCAAAGCTTGAAAAGTTACAGGCAAAAACAAAAGGTGAGGTTGTAAATAGTAAAGAACCTAGTGAAAATCAAAATGATAACAACCCTAAGAAAGCTTATCGTAAGCAGATGATGATGTTTGTTGTCGGTGTGATAGGGGTATTATTTGTAATTGTGGTATTTGCAAATTTTGTAAGTTTTAAGAACAATTTAGGCAAGCAGGATACAGGAAGTCAGGAAGAGCCTTATGCTATAGATTATGAAAAAGCAGATATAGAGTTGCCCGACAAAGCAATTAATAGTGAGCAAGTATGGCGTGGGCTTCATGCAGAACAAAGGATAGAGGACAAAATTTCATTAATGAAGCAAATTGAAGAATTGCGGAAGTCTCAAGAAGCAATGCTTAGAGAAATGAGGAATGATTTAGCTGTGAATTTGCAAAATGTAAATAAGACCACGGAAGAAAAATTAAGCGAAATGGATAGATCAAAAAGAGAGATAGAGGAGATGATTAAGCAGCAGCAGGAGATCGTATCTGGTAATACAAATGTAATGCCAGTAGAAATTGGTGAAACAGAATTTAGTAATGAATTAGTATTTTCTGAGCCAAAACCATCAAGTGAATATATTCCAGAAGGAACTTTTTTAAGCGGTAATTTACTAGCTGGGGTAGTTGCATCTACAGCAATGAGCGCTCCAGATAACCCAACGCCAGTAGTAATTAAATTAACTGGTAGAGGTGATTTAGACAAACGCATTTGGAAAAAAGGCAAAGAATGCAGAATAACAGCTAGTTGTTATGGAGAGGCTAGTTCAGAGCGGGTAATGGTGAGGTTAGAAAAATTAACATGCAAGGT
>JABSSF010000064.1 GCA_013214485.1 Rickettsiaceae bacterium
TAAGCACCATGCTTTTGATGCCGTTGATAAATAGTTTAATCTATATTATCATTGGCGTCCATACCATCATTGCGAGAGCATTTATGCTCGTGGCAATCCAGAGAAAAAATGTAATAAAATCAAATCTGGATCTCTTGCGCAAGCCCAAAAGTTGGCTCAGGATGACGGTTTGTGAGGATTATCATCTTGATATGAAATCGGCTGATAATGACGGGTTTTCTACTTGATTTTATTACTTAGCTTTTTTAGTAATATTATCATATTCTTTTAGCTGAGTAAGTATTGCTTCAAGATTATCCAATTTTACCATGCAAGGCCCATCACTTGGAGCATTATCAGGATCTTGATGTGCTTCAATAAAAAGACCCGCAACACCAACTGCTAAGGCTGCTCTTGCTAGTAATTCTACAAATTGACGTTGTCCACCACTGCTTGAGCCAATCCCCCCTGGTTGTTGTACAGAATGAGTTGCATCAAAAAATACTGGAGCCCCTGTTTCTGCCATAATTGCAAGCCCTCTCATATCCGATACGAGAGTATTATAACCAAAACAAGTTCCTCTATCAGTTAATATTATCCCTTTACTATTAAATTGCGTCAATTTTTCATAGACATTTTTCATATCCCAAGGTGCTAAAAATTGTCCTTTCTTGACCTTTACTACTTTTCCTGTGCTAGCAGCTGCTTTTAATAAATCAGTTTGGCGACACAAAAAGGCGGGTATTTGTAATATATCAACAACTTCAGCAGCAATTTGACATTGCTCCTCTGTATGAATATCTGTTAAAACTGGACAAGCTATTTGTTGTTTTACTTTACTTAAAATTTTTAACCCTTCTTCAATCCCAGGGCCTCTTTTGCTATTTACTGAAGTTCTATTAGCTTTATCGAAAGAAGATTTGTAAATAAAAGGAATATCTAATTTACTGGCTATCGTCTGAAGCTTATCGGCCATAAATAAGGCATGATCTAAAGTTTCAATCTGACATGGGCCTGCAATTAAGGTAAAAGGTAAATTATTAGCAATTGTAATATTGTTAACTGTTACTTTATTGTTCATTATCACTTAATCCTTTTATTTTAAATTATTAATATTTTTGTATGATTTTTTATTCTATATTTTCTAATAATTTATTAGAATTTAAAGTTTTAGGTATAATAATTAAATCATACTACTTAGCAATAGGAACGGCTTCCTGCTGAGGTATAGTAGTATCTTCTAATTTTTTATTCGGTTGCTCAAGTTTTTTAGCTATATCATCATGCTGTTTTGAAGATAAGTTTGCTAGTAATAACGCATTAGCAAAAAATACTGCTGCTAAAACTATAGTAGTTTTAGTTAAAAAATTAGCAGCAGAACGACCACTAACTAACCCCATATTGCCGCAACCACCTATACCACTTAAACCATCTGTGCTAGTTTTTTGTAATAAGATCACTACTATTAACAAAATTGCAATAATCAAATGAATAAAGAGTAGAGTATTTATCATAAATTTATTTTACCATATTTGGCAATCAGCCTTGATCTAATTTAACAATTTAAAGAAATCAATATCTAATGCAGCACTACCCACTAATACTCCATTACTATTTTTAACAGATAGAATTTCTTTATAATTTTCCAAAGTAACCGAACCACCATACACTAATAATGAGTTTTTCGCAACAGTAGTTATGTTTTTATTATTTTTAATAAAAACAAATATTTCTGCTATCTCTTCATTACTTGGAGTAATACCAGAGCCAATTGCCCATAATGGCTCATAAGCAAGAATTATTTCTCCTTCATGTTCTGGAGTAGAATGATTAATTTGCTCTAACAAAAACTCTAAATAATTATTATTTTGCCTGGTTTCCATGTCTTCACCAATACATATTATCGGTATTACTCCTGCTTTAACACAATTAGTAGCTTTTTCTTTCACTGTTTTATTAGTCTCTCTAAAGTAATTCCTGCGTTCACTATGACCAACTATTGAGTATTTTATACCACAGTTTTTAATCATTTCTGCAGAATATTCTCCAGTATATAAGCCATTTTCATGAAAAATACTAATGTCCTGGGTACAAAAATCTAAATTCTTATAAGCCCTTGCTAAATAAGCAATATAAGGGGTTGGTGGTGCTATTACTATAGGTAATTGGTAGTTCCTACTAGCTATTATTTCACAACGAGATAATGCTTCATCCAGCGTTAGGTTCATCTTCCAATTTACAATTATTAATGTCTTCATAAGAAAAATGTCTTGCAAGTTTTTATTACATAATTATTTTAGAAGTTAATAAACATATGTAAACTAAAAAATTAAAAATAGAGAATATTCTTATGTTAACAAAAATTCGTAAAAGAAGCGATAATTTCTTTATAAAATTACTTCTAGGTCTTATAGCTCTTAGTTTCGTTGGTATTGGCGGGGTTAGTTTTATGCAAGGTAATAGTAGTGGAAATATTATTACGTTTACTGATATTGATGATATTACTGTTGAAACTTTCTATAAAAGAAGACAACAAGAAATAGAGCAATTTCAAAAAGGTAATAATATTAACCTTACTGAAGAACAAATAAAAGAACTTGATTTTGATAACAGGATTATTAATACTTTAATAACTGAAAATCTATTTAAGTATCTAGCTAGCTTATATGACTTAGATCTTACTGAAGAACAAGTAATAAAATATATCAAAAAATCACCTTATTTCCAAAATGCTCAAGGTGATTTTGATATACAAATATTTAACTCAGTGTTCCGCAATTCTAAAACTCGAAAAGAGGAATATTCGCAATATATTAAAGAATCTCTAATTAGGCAATCACTTAGCAACATATTTATGGAGTCTTTTATTACAGCGCCAATATTAATAGAAAATGTTGTTAATTATATGGCAGAAACTAGAACTGTTGATATAGTAAAAATTGATCTTAAAGCGAATGCTAAAAGCTTTAATCCAGAACCTCCTAGTGATGAAATTTTAATGGAATTGTATAATAGTAATAAAAGTCTTTTCTCTGTTCCAGAATTAAGAAGTTTTACTTATATTAAAACAGATAAAATTTTCTTACAAAAGAAATTAAAAATTTCAGAAAATGAACTAAAAGAATATTATAATGAAAATAAAGATGAATTTGCTAGTAAAACTTATGCTAAAGCAAAGCAAGATGTTAAAGAAGTATTAAATCAAATTAAACTAGAAGAATTATTATTTGAATTATCACAAAATTTTGAACAAGATATTAATTCAGGTTTAGAATTAAAAGATATAGCTGAAAAATATAATTTACCAAGCAAAAAATTTACAAATATCAACAAACAACAAATGTTAAATAGTAAAGATGATGATCTTGTAGAGCTTGCTGATAATGTTTATCAAATGATAGAAGAAGAAATATCATATCCGATTGAAATTCAGGATCGTAACGAAATTTTTCTTGTTTTAATAGATAATATAACTCCAGTAAGAAAATTAGAGTTCCAAGAAGCGAAAAAAAAGGTCTTATCTTTATGGCAAGAGCAACAGCTATTTACTAATAATTTAAATAGTTTGCAAAATATGCAGCAGGAATATCAAAAATATAATACTAAAAAGGAGAAAAACAAATTAAAAAAGTCTAAAGGAATAACTATTATTAATAATAAAGTTCTAGTAAGATCAAATTTCCAAGAAGAAAATACTTACCCAAGGGATTTATTATATGGAATTTTTCAAATTAAATCAGATAACTTTACTAGAATTACTGTAAGCGATAATATTGCATATTTTGCTTATGTAAAATCAGTGAAAACTGATAAGAAAGAAGCTAAGAAGATACAAAAAAATTCTAATGAATTTTTTGCCAGCACTATTAGCCAGGGGATATTGGAAGAATTAATAAATTACTTAAAAGTGCAAAATAATACTCAAATTCATAAGTAATTTTATAATTTTCACTAGTATTTTTACATTTATCCTTGTCAATTAGACATGTGATGTCTAATTGACAAGGTAAAAATGTTAAATCGTCCCATAATTAAACTGAAAAAGAGCTACCACAGCCACATTTCGATTTTTCATTTGGATTATTGAAAATAAAACCTGATTTAAATTTTTCTTCAATATAATCCATTTCCGTACCTAGCAAATACATTAATGCTTTTGGATCTATTAATATGGTTAGGTCTTCATAATTTACTACCTCATCATAAGGAGCGATGCTAGTTGCAAATTCTATTGAATATTTAAGCCCAGAACAACCACCAGATTTTACTCCTATTCTAATACCAATAGTTTCTTTCGGAGCTTTAGCTTTTAGTAAATTACGTACTTCTGTTGCTGCCTTTTTTGTTACTGACATAACTTGTCGAATTTTTTTAGCAGGTGCAGTCATCTCTATTTATTTTTATTTTTATAATCACTAACTGCTGCTTTTATCGCATCCTCAGCTAACATTGAGCAATGCAATTTTACTGGTGGCAAAGATAATTCTTTGGCAATTTTATCATTCTTAATTTCTAAGGCTTCTTCTAGAGATTTTCCCTTGACCATCGTAGTTACTAAAGAACTTGAAGCAATAGCACTACCGCAACCAAAAGTCTTAAATTTAGCATCAGTGATAACCCCATTATTATCAACTTCTATTTGTAATTTCATTACATCACCGCAAGCAGGTGCTCCAACAAGTCCTGTACCTACTTTAATACTATTTTTATCCAATGATCCAACATTTTGTGGATTTTCCACATGATCTTCAACTTTTTCACTATATGCCATAATTTAACTCCTATTCTTTAAGATTACTTATTTTTTAATTAATATTACTCTTTAATGAGCTGCCCATTTTATAGTACTTAAATCAATTCCTTCTTGTACCATTTCCCATAAAGGGCTTAGTTCTCTTAGTTTATCTATCTTTGATAAAGTTAATGCTAATGCATAATCAACTTCTGCTTCAGTAGTAAAGCGTCCAAAACCAAATCTTATTGATGTATGTGCTAAAGCTTCATCAACACCTATTGCCCTTAGTACATAAGAAGGTTCTAAAGATGCTGAAGTACAAGCAGATCCAGAAGATACAGCTAAATCTTTAATTGCTAAAATCATTGATTCTCCTTCAATATAGGCAAAACTTAAATTTAAGTTACCAGGGTAACGTTTTATGCGATCACCGTTTAAATAAATATCTTTAGCATTACTTTGTATTCCATCTAAAAATTTATCAAATAGTTTTTTTACATGCTCATAATCTTTAGCCATTTCCTCAGCTGCAACAGCAGCAGCCATGCCAAAACCTACTACAAGTGGTGTTGGTAATGTTCCAGAACGCAAACCTCTTTCCTGACCACCGCCATTAATTAGCGGTAATAATCTTACTCTTGGGCGACGTCTTAAATAAAGCGCTCCTATGCCTTTAGGACCATAAATCTTATGCCCCGAAATACTTGCTAAATCAATATTACATTCATTAACATTTATCGGTATTTTCCCAAACCCTTGCGCAATATCAGAATGAAAGAACGTTCCTTTCCTGCGACAAATTGCTCCTATTTCTTTTAATGGTTGAATAACACCAATTTCGTTATTAACTGCCATTACCGAAACTAACATTGTTTGTTCTGTTATCGCTTCTTCTAATTTTTGTAAGTCTATTAAACCATTTTGTTGTACTGGTAAATAGGTTACTTCAAATCCCTCTTGCTCCAAATGACGACAAGTATCAAGTATACATTTATGTTCAGTAAGCACAGTAACAATATGGTTCTTTTTACTACCATAAAATTTGGCTATTCCTTTAATTGCCATATTGTTTGACTCTGTAGCTCCTGAAGTAAAAATAATTTCTTTTTTATTTGCTCCAATTAATTCTGCTACCTGGGTTCTAGCTAATTCACAAGCCTCTTCAGCCTTCCAGGCAAAAGGATGACTTCTTGAATGCGGGTTGCCATAATTCTCACTAAAATAAGGAATCATCGCCTTAACTACTCTTGGATCAGTTCTAGTAGTAGCTTGATTATCCATATAAATAGGAAACTCGCCATTTTCGGCAATTACTTTTTGTTTTAATTGTTCTAAATTACTCATATTTCTCCTTAACTATCTTACGCAACTTCAACATTATGTTGTTGATGCCCATTACTTTGATTAATTTTCTTGTATGTATCAATGAAAAAATCTATCTCCTTTTCATTATTATTCTCCCCAACTGAGATTCTAAGTGCTGATTGTCTTTCTTCTTTTGAATAACCCATATATTTTAAGGTATTTGAAGTACCAACTTTACCAGACGAACAAGCTGCTCCAGAACTAAGAGCTACACCATGTAGGTCAAAAATTATCAGTTGATTTTCAGCTTTTTTACCAGGATTAATAATTAAACTTGTATTTGGTAATCTATGTACTCCATAGGATGCTATTTCTATTTTAGGATAATAGCCTAAAAGAGCTGCTTCTATTCTATCACGCAATTTTACCATTTTCTTATAACGTAATGGTAATTCATCTGTTACCAATTTAGCAGCAACCCCAAGCCCTGCAATGGCAACTACATTTTCGGTGCCAGAACGCAATCCTTTTTCTTGCATACCTCCAATCAATATAGGTTTTAAATGATGTATTTCTTTAGACACCAATGCTCCAATACCAACAGGCCCACCAAATTTATGTCCTGAAATAGAAGCAAAATCAACATCCAAATTATATAAATCTATAGGGATTTTTCCAGGGCACTGCACGATATCGCTATGGATTAATCCTCCATATTCATGAACAATGTCTGCTATCTGCTTTATCTCTTGAATAACTCCTGTTTCATTATTAGCAAACATTACTGAAACTAATTTTTTCTCAGCTGTAGAATCTGCTAATTGTAGTTTTAAATCATCTAAGTCAATAAGACCATTTCTGTCAACTTTGATTATTTTTATATTCTTATATTCCTGAATATAATTATAAATAGAGCTATGTTCTAATGCTGAAATGAAAATGTCTCCATCCAAAAAATTAGATAAAATTAAATTATTAGCTTCAGTACCACCGCTGGTAAATGTAATATTATAATCTTTGAGATAGTTGCCTATACCAAGCATTAAAGCTATTTGCATTCTTGCTGCCTCAATAATTTTTCGAGCCTTTCTGCCAAAACTATGTACCGAAGAAGGATTTGCTGGATAATCCATGAATTGTAACATATATTCTTTCACTGTTGGATGAATTATGGTAGTTGCATTATAGTCTAAATATATCATAATATAGCGTATCTTTAATTTTAAATTTTTATCTGACCAGTTAGTACGTCGCTTAATGAAATTTCAGCAAAATAACTTCTAATTTGTTTTGTCAGCCCCTTCCATAAATAATGACCTTTACATTTTATACCGTCTTTCATACATCTTTGATCCTGAGAACATCTAGTCATCTTCAAATTTTCTTCTACTGCATCAATGATACTTATAATACTGATTTTATCTAAACTATCATTTAACAAATATCCACCACCAGGCCCTCTTACTGATTTCACTATGTTTGCTTTCTTTAACTGCGGAAAAATTTGTTCCAAATAACTTATCGATATATCTTGACTTACTGAAATATCCGATAACTTCGTCGGACACCCAGCTTCCCTAGTTGCCACTTCTAATACAGCAAGTACTGCATATCTGCTTCTTGTCGTTAATATCATAATATTCAACTAAAATTAGTTTTAATGTGAACCAGCGGATAGGAAAATACTCTATATTTCTTATTCGCTGTTCACATTTTAAGAAAACATACTTGTTCATGGTAACTTAACCTACTAAATTAGTCAACTATTATCATATCAAATTTTTGATATTTTTAATTAATAATTAGATTAGTAAATGTAAACTAAATATTTGTTTCTAACTTAGCTAGCTCTACTTCTATTTTAAGGTTTATTCTAGCTGCAATTTCAGCAAGCTCTGGATTATTAAGCTGGGGGCTGTTTTTAATAAGATTTCGCAAGTTATTTAAATATTCTATAGTAAGATTATTTTTTAATAACGCTAATTGTAAAGATTCGAGTAAATTTATTGCTTTATCACCAAATTCTTTTAATGCTACTTGTTCAGGATGCTGTTCAAATTCTTGCAAAAATAACACTGATTGAATATCAGCTACCTCTATAGATTGCTCACTAGCTTGGCTACCTTCCGTTTTAACCCCAGTAAGAAACTTACCTTGTTTATTGTTTTTTAGCTTCTTAGCAGAACTGCCTGTGCCAGTAATTCCTTTACTTGCTGGATCAATTACTATCATATATTTATATTATTGATTTGAATTTTATCCGATGTTATCATATGCTCTAGCTTATAGTAACTTTAATTAATACTAAACTATTTTAAACAATGTTTCAAACACTAACACAAAATTTAACTAATATTTTTGATAAGATCAGGGGAACTGGGACACTAACTGAAGAACAAATTAATACAGCTATGAGGGATGTTCGCATAGCTTTACTTGAAGCTGACGTAGCACTTCCAGTGGTTAGAGAGTTTATTGCTGCTGTTTCCGAAAAAGCTAAAGGGCAAGAAGTTATAAAATCAGTATCACCTGGTCAGATGGTAATTAAAATCATCCATGATGAAATGATTAGGTTATTATCGCCTAATACTGGTGAAGAGCAAATTAACTTAAGTAGCACTCCGCCTGCAAATATATTAGTTGTAGGACTGCAAGGCAGTGGTAAAACGACCAGCAGTGCAAAACTTGCACTAAAGCTAAAGAAGAAGAACAAGAAAATATTATTAGTATCATTAGATATTTACCGCCCTGCAGCGCAGCAACAATTGGAATTATTAGCAAAATCAATTGAAGTAGATTCACTACCAATAATTGTAGGCGAGAATCCATTAGCTATAACTAAAAGAGCGATGAATGAAGCAAAGCTTTCTGGTTATGACGTAGTAATTTACGATAGTGCTGGCCGCTTGCATATTGATGATGAAATGATTGCTGAAGTTGCTAGCGTCAAAAAATTAATCACCCCTACAGAAACTTTATTAGTAGTAGACTCAATGATCGGACAGGATGCAGCTGTTGTTGCTGGAGAGTTTAATAAAAAATTAGCCCTTGATACTGATCAAGATATAGCTATTTCAGGTATTATCTTATCACGTATTGATGGTGATGCTCGAGGTGGAGCAGCTTTAAGTGTTAGACATGTAACTAAAAAACCAATCAAATTCTTAAGTACAGGGGAGAAATTAGCTGATTTTGAAGAATTTGATGCTAAACGTATTACTTCAAGAATTCTAGATAAAGGAGATATAGTTTCTTTTGTTGAAAAAGCAGCCGATGTTATCGATGAAGAAGAAGCACAAAAAGCTGCAAAGAAATTACAAAAAGGAAAATTTGATTTAAATGATTATATCTCTCAAATTAAAATGATCAAAAAGCTCGGTGGGCTTGGTAGTATGATGAATATGTTACCTGGTATGGGCAAATTATCTGGTAAAATAAATAAAGCAGCTATAGATGATAAAATGCTAATCCACCAAGAAGCTATAGTACTTGCGATGACTAAAAAAGAACGTTGCAATCCCAAATTACTCAATGCTTCAAGAAGAAAACGTATTGCAGACGGTTCTGGTACATCTGTGCAGCAAGTTAATAACTTATTAAAACAATATAAACAGATTAGTACTATGATGAAAAAAGCTTCAAAAATGGATCCAAATTCATTAATGAGAGGTGGAATTGGCAAACTTTTTTCTTGACCAGGCCAACTTATTGCAATATAATGCGGTGAGTTTTAAGAAAAGAATTTAGAGTTTGACTTATGGGTAAGGCAAAAACAGCATCTAAAAATAACCCTGAAGGCAGGGGGCAGATTAAGCAGCATTTATATAAAGGAAAAAAAATTAAGCCTGTTAAGTTAATTATGGGTAGACAAACTTTCTTTGCTGCGGAATATGAAGATTCTGGTGAATTAATAATTGGGCCAAAAGGTAAACCATTACCGTGGCAAACTGCAAAAAATGTTGGTTAACATATAAATTATGATAAAGCTATGACAATAGAACTATCATCTGCTTTAGTAAAGATGTTATCCTGTCCTAAAACGGGGGGGAAGTTAGTTTATAACCGTAAGAGAAAAGTTTTAATATGTGAAGAAGCTGGTCTTGAATACCCTATAGTTGACGGAATACCACTATTATTAGAGTCAGAAGCTAAAGAAATAAAAAATCAACCCGAAGAAGTATAAAAAACTGGCTTTTATAGCCAATCAACTTGAAAAAGGGAAAGCGTTATCACGAGCTACTGAAAGTAGCGTGGTGATCTAGGTTTGATTATATTACATATTTTTTCTGGATTGCCGCGAATATAAATGTTCTCGCAATGATGGTATGGACGCCAATGATAATATAGATTAAACTATTTATCAACGGCATCAAAAGCATGGTGCTTA
>JABSSF010000065.1 GCA_013214485.1 Rickettsiaceae bacterium
AGTGAGCAATTACACGTTTTCTGAATATTATTGGATATTTCATTTTTTCATTGAAAATCCCATATTTATATTCATTTGTCAAGTGAAATTACTATATATGTTGGGCTAGCTGATTTATACGCTGAGCATCCTGACTTTAAAAAGTTCTTTGATGTGTATCATCCTAAAATGATTGAATATATTGGTAAAGCGATGAGGTACTATGCAGATAAAAATCTTTAATATCAGCAAGGGGTATATTTGTACCCCTTATATTTTTAGGGAATTATATGACTGAAGATAACAAATAACAAACCTATAATAACCTTATAAATTGGTTAAATAATTTTACCAATGATGATTTACCTGCTCAAGTTTATCCCTTTTTCGAGTTATTTGACTATATACAGCAGTTTAGCTAATGCGAAATTCTTGCTTATATCAAATACTCTACGGTTCTGTGTTCCATAGATTCTTATATCAATTCACTACTAGAAATAATTATCTTGATAAGGCTATTATCGCTGTTACAGTAGTGCTAACATAATTATGTCCAGCTACAGCAAAAGGTGGTGTATAGCCACTATCAGCTGATTCAGACATAGCAGAAAAATGTCTATTTCTTGCTTTATATGGACGATAATAAGTTGGATCAATATTTACTTCTATTACTTCTATTTTGGTTTTATTTAAAGTTTTTGCTACTTTTCCAGCCTTAGCCATTAACTTATTTAAAGCTTGTTCAATTAGATCATTGCGTGCCTGTTCGGTCTTTTCTGGAGAAACACGATAGCTGAGATTGTTCATTACTAAACCTAAATTTTGGATTCTACCTGCCAGTTTTAATAAGTCATCGGAATTTTTACTGCTTAAATTTATAGTTTGTGTTGCCCGCCATATTTTTTGCTTTGGCTCCTTGGTTTTATTAGCTCTGTCTCTTTTATAATATGAGGATACATTATACCCACCCATCATAATAGAAATACCTTGTCTTTTTTTAGTAAGTTCTACAACTCTGTTCATTACTTTGTTTACTTCATTTTGAACAGTTTTAGCATCAGTGCCTTCATATTCAAAACGCATGCTGGCAACTAACAGATCTTGCATTATTTCCTTTTGTTCTGTTGCGGCCAGATTAAGAATTGTCTCTTCTGGTTTTCTTAAATTCTTGTCTGATTTATCAATATTTGTCGTATCAGCAAAAATATTAGAAATTGTTATAGTGTTTAGTAATATTATTACTTTAAAAATCCTTGAAAAGTGACTATACATAAAACTATTATCCTAAAATGTTATTTTAAATTTGTTCCTTTAATAAACCTTAAGTTTATTTTAATATATAGGTTATTTGGAAAAAATGCAAGCAATAAAATAAAAAAATAAATCTTTTTATTGTGATAATAGTTTATAAACAAATAGCTGCTAAAAATTGTATATTTCTAAGGGCTATTAAACCTAATTTCCTTGTTTAGAAATTTAGCACTATATCTATGTATAGTAAAAAAACAACCTATTACTCAATGATGCAAATAATATAGTTTTTGAGTGTATTTTCAGAATATGAAAATATAATTAATAATCTATATGTAGTATTATATATAAAAAAAACTACAATATCTACAAAAAAACTATTGAATATCAGGTATCATTTAAGTTATTATAAACAATGTAATTTGAAGATAATATTTTAAACGGAGACAATTAATAATGACGCAAAAAAGAATAACCAAAGATGATATTAAAATAGACAGAAAACGTGATTTATTACTATCTGAATTTGGCAAAGCTGTACTAAAAGATCGCTATTTATTACCAGGAGAAGATTATCAAGATTTATTTGCTAGAGTAGCAAGTTATTATGGTGATAATAAAACTCATGCTAATAAAATTTATGATTATATAAGTAATTTATGGTTTATGCCAGCAACGCCAATTTTAAGTAATGGCGGAACAAAGAGAGGTTTGCCTATTTCTTGCTTTTTAAATGAAACAAATGATAGTTTAGAAGGTATCGTAAATTTGTGGACTGAGAATGTATGGCTTGCTTCTAAAGGTGGGGGTATAGGTAGTTTTTGGGGAAAAGTTCGTTCTATTAATGAAATTGTTAGAGGTAATGGTAAAACTTCAGGTATTGTACCGTTTTTAAAAGTACAAGATTCAATGACTTTATCTATTTCTCAAGGGTCACTACGCCGAGGTAGTTCAGCGGTATATTTACCAATTGATCATCCTGAAATTGAAGAATTTATTGATCTACGTCGTCCAACTGGTGGTGATGTTAATCGTAGAGCTCTTAATATTCATCATGGGGTGGTTATTACTGATGCTTTTATGGAAGCAGTTAAAGAAGGCAAAGATTGGCAATTAGTTAGTCCATATGATGATTCAGTAATTCAAACAGTTGATGCTCGAGAATTATGGATAAAATTATTAACTACCAGAATTGAAACTGGTGAACCATATATATTATTTATTGATGCTGTAAATAATAGTATTCCTGAACATCATAAAAAACTTGGTTTAAAGGTAAAAACTTCAAATTTATGCAGTGAAATTACCTTGCCAACAGGAAAAGATCATTTAGATAAAGAAAGAACAGCTGTTTGTTGTTTATCTTCAGTGAATCTAGAATATTATGAACGTTGGAAAGATGATAAGGAATTTATTCCTAATGTAATGAAGTTTTTAGATAATGTACTTGAAGATTTTATTAAGAAAGCTCCAGATACGATGGCCAAAGCTAAATATTCTGCAATGCGTGAACGTAGTGTTGGTCTTGGAGTTATGGGTTTTCATTCATTTTTGCAAGCGCAAAATGTTCCGTTGGAATCTGTGATGGCTAAAGTTTGGAATAATAAGATATTTGAACATATTAAAAAAGAAGTAGACGAAGCTTCTATCACTTTAGCGCACGAACGAGGAGCTTGTTTGGATGCAAAAGAAGCTGGTGTAATGGAGCGTTTTAGTAATAAGACAGCTATTGCTCCAACAGCTTCTATTTCAGTTATTTGTGGTAATTCGTCACCAGGTGTTGAGCCTTTTGCTGCTAATAGTTACACTCAGAAAACTTTAACTGGTTCTTTTACAGTAAAAAATAAGAATCTGCAAAAATTACTGAAAGAAAAAGGGTTTGATAATGATCAAGTATGGACATCTATTACTACCCATGAAGGATCAGTGCAACATTTAAATTTTTTAAGCCAGCACGAAAAGGATGTGTTTAAAACTGCTTATGAAATTGACCAAAATTGGGTTATTGATTTAGCGGGCGATCGGACAAAATTTATTTCTCAAGCACAATCAATTAATATTTTCCTATTAGGTAATACTAGTAAACAATATTTGCATGATATACATTTTAGGGCTTGGAAAAAAGGACTTAAAAGCTTATATTATGCAAGATCTACTTCAATTCAAAGAGCGGATAAAATATCACATGTAGTTGTTCAAGCTGAAGAAATGAAGGAGTTAGAGAAGAAAAATAATAAAGCTGCAAATAGTTTGCCAGTTACTCGTCCAGATCGGATTACTAACAATTATGAAGAATGTTTATCATGTCAATAGAATATAGGAGAAAATAATTATGTCATTACTTAACGCAAGTCCAATTTATAAGCCATTTTCATATCCATGGGCATATGATGCCTGGCACATACAACAAAAAATTCACTGGCTTCCAGAGGAAGTAAGTCTTGCTGATGATGTTGCTGATTGGAAGAAAAATCTATCTGATGGTGAAAAATATTTACTTACTCAAATTTTCCGCTTTTTTACGCAAGCAGATATAGAAGTAAATAATTGTTATATGAAGCATTATTCTCAGGTATTTCAGCCAACAGAAGTACAGATGATGTTATCTGCATTTTCTAATATGGAAACAATTCATATTGCAGCTTATTCACATTTGCTTGATACTATTGGAATGAAAGAAGTAGAATATCAGGCCTTTATGAAATACAAAGAAATGAAGGATAAATATGATTATATGCAAAAATTTGGTGTAAGCACTAAAGAGGATATTGCGACAACTTTAGCAGTATTTGGAGCCTTTACTGAAGGATTACAGCTTTTTGCTTCTTTTGCAATTTTGCTTAATTTTCCAAGATTTAATAAGATGAAAGGGATGGGGCAGATTGTTACTTGGTCAGTACGCGATGAAACCTTGCATACTAATTCAATAATTAGATTATTTAAAACTTTTGTCCAGGAGAATCCAGAAGTATGGAATGAAAAGCTTAGAAGCAGATTATACGAAGCTTGTGCTACTATAGTTCATTTTGAGGATGCGTTTATTGAATTAGCTTTTGAAGTTGGCGGTATTGAAGGTTTAACTGCTAGAGAAGTACGGCAATATATTAGATATATTGCTGATCGCCGGTTAATGCAGCTTGGACTTAAGGAAATTTATTTAGTAGATAATAACCCTCTGCCATGGTTAGATGAAATGCTTAATGGTATTGAACATGCTAATTTCTTTGAAAATAGGGTTACAGAATACACTAAAGCAGCTACTACTGGAAGTTGGGAAGATGTTTTTGCTAAAATGGATAATAAATCATCTCTAAGTAAAGAAGAAAATGTGAACCTTAATTTTGTTCAAAGTAAATAATATTTGGATTACTTTGTTGCCATAAATGACTCGTATTATAAAGGTTAAGTAATTTGTTGACAAGATTGATTAAATTTTTGCGGAGTAATTATGACTAGGTTTGATAAATTCTAAAAACCCGTCATTATGAGCCGATTTTATATCAAAGTGATAATCCAGATTTGATTATATTACTATTTTTCCCTGGATGCTAACTCCCATAAATGTTCTCGCAATGACGCTCTTTGTAAGCGAATTACGTAACCTTTACAGTGATAACGGGTTGGGGATTCCTGCACCAATCAAAGGTTGTTTTATGATAACGTTTTAGGGATTATCACTTTGATATAAAATCGGCTCATAATGATAGCTTGTAATAAAATCTTAATAAATTATTAATTTTTATCTTGTATAATATTTTATAGTTAATAAATATTTATAGCTATGAAAGATAAAAAATTAAGAAAAAAATTATTAGGTAAAGATATAAGCAAATTTAAAAATTTTTATGATACATTAAAACCTATTGAGCAGGGTGATTTTTTAAATAGGTTACAAGATCAATTTGTACAAAAATTTAAAGAAGGCTTAGATCCAACAGATGATGATCTTTTTATGGAGATGGATGAGTATAATATCGGGTTGGGAAAAAATATGGAACAACAAATGTTTAATAAAAGTAATGAACGTGAAGAGTTTGAAGATCTAAAATACTATCTTGAAGAAGGGGACTATATTAGTAATAGTAGTAAAGATGAAGCTAAGGAAATGTTAATTGAAACTTTAGTTTTAAAAGAAAATTATGAAACTTTTAGAACGGCTGTAGAAAAAGATTTACTTGATAATCCACAACAGGCAATAAAAAATAAGAATAATAAAAAAGATGTAGATAACAAACAGCAGGAAAATAAAAAAGAAGAAAATAAACCAAAGCTATTTGAGCCTAAAAAAACTCCTCTGGATAAACTAAAAGAATATTATGATGAAATAAATATTGATGATGACATAGAAGAAGAGTTAGATCAACTGGAAAAAGAGGAAAAGGAAAAGTTGAAAGATAGGAATGAAGAATATGAGAAGTGGGTTTCAAAAGGTTCTGATAAAGGAATTATAACAAAAAATTCTGAAGGTAAAAAAGAAGGTAAATTGGAATGGCTATTGGGAGTAGAAGAAAAGTATGAACAAGATAAAAATAAGTTAGAAGCCAAAAAATCAAAAGATATTCCAAACAATGAATATAAATTTTTTGGCAAGTTATTAACGGGCTCTGTAGGGCAAGTTGTATTAGCTAATAGATTATTAGCTCAAAATAATGAAACTGCAGAAACGGCACTTGAGGAGTTAAAGAATGATAATTCTAAGTGGAAAGAAGCTGCAAAAGAAAATTTAAATACATTTCTTAAGGGATTAAAGGAAGATATCAAAGAAGGGAAGAAAGAGGATATAAAATCTTTAAATAAAAACCATTTAAAGTTAATTGTTTCTGAATTTGAAAAGAATATTGATTCTTATATTGACACAGTCTCTGCAAGTTTAATTGAAAGACTTGAAGATTTAAAACAAAAAAATCCTGAAGAATTTAAGGAGATGGAACCTAATATGTTAATACTAAAACAAGCTTCAGAAATTGATATAGCTAAGTCCGCTAATCAATTATCAAAACAAGAAGAATCTCGTATTGAACTTAATCTGTTAACAGGTAAAGACTCTCAAATTATGGATGATGATAATATACTTACAAATAAAGAACAGAAAACAAGAAAAATGTGGAAGGTTTTATCTTATGCTTGTAAAGAATGTAAATTAGGCAAATTATCTAATTTTTGTGAGAAGCAATATGAAGGAATTTATAAGAAAAAACTTCTAAAAAAATTAGTGCGAGAAAATCTTGATCAAAAAAGTATTAAAGAGTTTATTGCAGGAGGTAAATTAAAATCACCTTCTAGCTATAGAAGAAGTGCTAGTCATACTGTTAACTCCCAAAAAGGGAAGGGAAGAGGTTAATTCTTACATAACTATATTTCATTTTAAAGAATTCTAAAAACCCGTCATCACGAGTCACCAACGGTGACGTGGTGATCCAGTTGATTTCATTACATATTTTTTTCTGGATTGTATCTTAAAAAAAGTAACATGTGATAATCCGTTAACGGACACAGCAATGTACATTTAAAATAATTATTACTTATCAAGAACTAAATTGTTCTTTAATGACTCTATCTTCAAAAGTATGATGATGGTCAAATAATATTTTTATTGGTAATTGATTTGCTGGTTTTATTAATACTGATTTTACATTAGGAAATTCATGGAAATCTGCAACAGCATTTACAGGTCTTTTAGCATATTCTAAAATATCAAATTTAATAGATACATTAGCTGGTAATAATGCTCCTTGCCAACGTCTTGGTCTAAAGGGACAAATAGGGGTTAAACATAATATGTTAGAACCAAGGGGAACAATAGGTCCTCCTGCTGATAAATTATAAGCACTGCTACCTGCAGGAGTTGAAACTAAAGCTCCATCAGCAGATAATTCTGGCATCCTAATGATGTCATCTATTTTGATACTAAATTTTGCTGCTTGATTAGTTTGTCTAAATATTGATACTTCATTGATTGCTAAGGCAGTATTTTTTTCGCCGTAAGTATTTTCAACATTCATTTCTAATGGATATAAATTAGTAATTTTTGAATTAGTTAAATTATCTATAAAATTTTTAGCATGGAAGCTATTCATCATGAAACCAATACTACCTGCATTTAGACCATAAAAAGGGATTTTAAGGTGCATATATTTATGTAAAGCATGTAACAAGGCTCCATCACCGCCAATGACGATAATTATATCTGCTTCTTCTGGTTTAGTAGCTACAAAAAGGTTTTCTAATTCTTTGGTAATAGACTTACCTTGAGATTTATCCTGACTGTTATCTATAAAAGCTATTTTTTGTATTTTAATTTTATTTTCTGCCATAAAATATAGGTTAAGTGGTTAACAAGTAATATTATAAAACAAGATACTACAACATCACTTAAAAAATGCCCTCCCATAATAATACGTGATAAACCAACAAGAGAGCCAAAAAATATTCCTGCTAAATAAATTCTTTGAAAATATATGGCAGAAGTAACATAACTAATTGCAGTGAAATAATAGCCCATTGCTGCGTGGCCTGAAGAAAAGGAGCAATTATGACTACATTGATCTGAAATTGCAAATGCCCTGGAAAATTCTTTATTACCATTAAATTCTGTAATTGTTTTCGGTCTTGCTCTACCAAAATTTTCTTTTAAAGCATAATTGACTGTTATTCCAGGGCCTATTGCTACAGTAATTAATAGATACAAAAATGCTGAAGAAATAATTTTCTTGATATTATGATGTTTAAACACCATAAATGCTAAGTAACAAACACAAATGAAACTAAATGTTTTAGTTAAAAGAGGTATTGATTTAAAAAAAGCAATCACTACAATATTATCTCGGTAAATAAAACCTTGCTTCTTAGAATAAAAAATATTGGATATCGTTATATCAAACTGTGGAAATACTACTAAAATTATAGATAGTAATGCTGTTGAAACTAAACAAATGTTAACCAATCGGTTATTAATCATTGGACTAAATGCTAAAAATATAGTATCATTAAAATTTAATAATACAGAAATTTAAATGTCATTCAATCTAAAAACTTATCAAGACAAATTATTATTTATTCCACTTGGTGGAACTAACGAAATAGGAATCAATGTAAATTTATATCATTATCAAGGAAAATGGATAATGATAGATTGTGGTAGCGGATTTGCAGATGATTATTTACCAGGTGTAGATATGGTAGTAGCTGATTTAAGTTTTATTGAAGCTCACAAAGAAAATTTGCTTGGTATAATACTTACTCATTCTCATGAGGATCATTTGGGTGCTATACAATATTTATGGGGTAATCTTGAATGTCCTATTTATGCAACTAAATTTACTAAGAATTTTTTAAAGTTGAAACTATCTGAATATACATTTTCTAAAGAAATGAAGATTAATGAAGTTAGTCCTGGAGAAAAATTTTCTTTAGGGCCATTCTCCTTAGAAATGATTCCATTAACACATTCAGCTCCTGAGATGCAAGCAATAATGGTTAATACTGCAGCAGGTAATATTATTCATACTGGGGACTGGAAATTTGATCCTGATCCACTTGTTGGGAATGTTTCTGATCAAGATTCATTAAAAAAATATGGTGATGAGGGGGTTTTAGCATTAGTTTGTGATTCTACTAATGTATTTAATGAAGGTACTTCTGGATCAGAAGGCGATGTACAGAAAAGCTTAATAGATATTATATCTGGTTGTCCTAAAATGGTGGTGGTTACTACGTTTGCATCTAACTTAGCAAGGCTTGATAGTTTAATTTCTATTGGACAAAAAGTTGGTAGAAAAGTAGTGTTAACAGGTAGAAGCTTGCATAGAATGGTTGATGCAGCTCAAGAAAGTGGTTATTTAGCTGATATTTTGCCATTAGTTGATGAAAATAATATTGGTAAATATAAAAGAGAAGAGCTATTAGTTATTGCAACTGGTTGTCAAGGTGAACCAATGGCAGCTACAGCAAAAATGGCTGGTGGTCATCACCAAAATATTAATTTAGCTCCAAAAGATACAGTAATTTTTTCTTCTAAAATTATTCCAGGTAATGAAAAAAAGATTTTTAAATTATTTAATAAATTTGTTAAGAAAAAAGTAGAAGTTATTACTGAACAAGATCATTTTGTTCATGTTTCTGGTCACCCAGCAGTTGAAGAATTAAAAGAGATGTATAAACTAGTTAGACCAAAAATATCTATACCAGTGCATGGTGAACCAATCCATATTCACGAGCATGCAAAATTAAGCAGGGCTCAGGGTGTTCCACATAGTATTGAAGTAGAAAATGGTAGTGTAGTTCTTATCGAAGAAGAGCAGCCTAAAGTTATTAGTAAAGTAGAAAATGGTTATTTAGCAGTTGATGGTAATTATTTGCTTCCTGATGATTCTGCTATATTTAAAATGCGTCGCCGTATGAGTGAATCTGGTATTGTAGTTGCTTCTATTGTTATTGACAAAAAATCTAAATTAATGGCAGAGCCGATGATATCAGCTACAGGTATATTTGATCCAAAAGAGGATATTGCTTTACTTAAATCTATAAAACAAGATGTAATGGATAATCTAACAGAATTGCATAAAAAGAGTAGGGGATTAGTACTACAAGATCAAATTGAGGCTAATGTTAGATCTAGTGTTCGTCGTGCTATAAAGCAAGAAATTAACAAATCACCAATCATCATAGTTAATTCAGCTGAGGTATAATATATCTAGGGTTGTAAAGGTTACATAATTCGTTGACAAGGAGCGTCATTGCAAGAACATTTATGGGAGTTAGCATCCAGAGAAAAAATATGTAATATAATCAAATCTGGATCCTCACCCCAACCAAAGGTTGACTCAGGATGACGGGTTTTTGGAATTTATCAAACCTAGACATAATTACTCCACAAAAATTTAATCAATTATATCAACGAATTATATAAAGTTTACAATCATTGACACTTCTTGTAAAGCCCTGCTATGATATATTGCATATGTAAGAGGGGAAAGTCTAAATTTGTTTTTAAAGAAAATTGTAAATAATATCAAGCTTAAAAAATATTTGTATATTTTATGAGTATTGAAGATTTTTTAACGAAGATAACAGCTCTATTTTTGGTATTGTTAAATAACGAATGACAGAGTGATAAAAATATAGTACTCTATAAGAAAAAGGATATTATATGGAATATTG
>JABSSF010000066.1 GCA_013214485.1 Rickettsiaceae bacterium
TATATCTACGGAGCTTAATTTCCCAGTAGGTCTACCAGAAGAATTTAATGTAACTGGAGCATTGTTTTTAGATGCTGGTGCTCTATGGGATGTTGATTCAAAAGCCTTTGATGAGAAAAAAGGAATCCATAATGACAAATCATTAAGAATGTCTACTGGTTTTGGCTTTTTATGGGTTACTAAAATAGCACCAATTAGAGTAGATTGGGCTATTCCACTTAAGAAAAAGAGCTATGATGATGTACAAAGATTCCATATTAGATTTACAACTCAATTTTAATGAGAATATTTATATCCAAAGCAAGTAGAGATAATTTTTTCATTTGTTTTGGGTATAGAAAGCCAGTTTGTAATAAAGTGGCTTCTAAATAAATAATATAATCGGATATTTATGATGAGGTTTTTAAGCATTTTTTGTATTATATTTCTACTGCCCTTATTAGTGGTAGCAGAAACTACAGAAAGTGAAAGTGATTTGGTAAAGCAGAATAGTAAAAGCTTAGAAGGTAAGATTTTAACTAAAGATACAAAAAGAGTAATTACCGACACCAAACCTCAGCATGATAACATAGTTAAAAAAGAAATAACATCTAGCAGTGGAGAAAAATTTATCACAAGGGTAGCCGTTGTTGATATACAATCAGTATTTGAACATTCATTAGCTGCACAAAAGATTCGTGAATCTATCAATAGTATAAGTCAAAAAATTGATATTGAAGTATCGGCAAAACAACGGGAACTAAAAGAAATTGAAGCTGAATTAATTAAAAAACGTGGTACTATCGATGAAGAAGAATTTCAGGCAAGAGTTACTGAATTTAGTAAAACGGTAAGTGAAGCACAACAAATGGTGCAGTCTAAGAAAAGGGCTTTAGAACAAGCCCATGCACAAGCAATCATTAAAGTGCAAGAACAAATTACTCTGATTATTGAAGAATTAGCTGAAAAATATGAATTAAACTTAGTATTACCAAGTATTCAAGTGCTTTATATTAATAATGATATGAACATTACTTTAGAAGTTATAAGTACTTTAAACAAAAAGCTAAAATCAGTAGAAGTTAAATATAATATGTAAATCTGAATTTCATATTAACTTCGAGAATAAAATTTGAAAATATTTGTAAAGGCCAAACTATAGTTCATAGATATTATTCTTGCTGCAATATTTATAACATAAGATTATATGAGCAATAATAATAAAGTAGAATCTTATTATTATTATCATTGACTATTTATGAAAAATATAATATATTATAAACCTAGCCAAGCATAGAAGAAAAGGTTAGATAAATACTATATGGCAATTAATGCTGAAAATAAATTAGAAACAAAAGAAGCTAAAAGCCTTAT
Organism: Rickettsiaceae bacterium; assembly: GCA_013214485.1. GTDB lineage: Bacteria > Pseudomonadota > Alphaproteobacteria > Rickettsiales > Rickettsiaceae > JABSSF01. Next base: position 1,354 of record JABSSF010000066.1, read on the forward strand.
AAATATTTCCCCCCAAGATTCAGACCCTCAAAATTCAAAATTTACTAATTCAAAATTTAGAAAATATTTAGATTATGTTTTTCCAATAGAAAAAGCTGAATTACCTAAGTTTTTAAATTTAACTTTACTAATGTTTTGTATTCTAGGAATACAAAATTTAATTAGAGCAAAAAAAGATAGTATTATTACTACTATGGTAGGAGCTGAAACTATTTCATTTTTGAAATTATGGGGAGTGCTACCTGCATCTTTCCTAGTTACTATAATTTATGTAAAGTTAGTTAATGTCATGCGTGGTGAAAACATCTTTTACCTCATCATGGGAAGCTTTCTTGGTTTTTTTGCAATATTTGCTTTCTTGATATATCCCAACTATCAATATTTACATTTAAGTCAGGAAACAGCAAATTCTTTAATAGAAGCATATCCACATGCAAAATGGTTTATTTTATTATTATCTAGCTGGAGCTTTTCGCTGTTTTATATAATTGCAGAATTATGGCCGACAGCTATATTTGCTCTATTATTTTGGCAGTTTGTTAACAAAATTACTACCGTTGAAGAATCAAAGAGATTTTATCCAATATTTGGTTTACTTGGTCAAACAGGTCTAGTAGCGTCTGGATATTTTCTTAAATATTTGAAAGATATGAGTCATTATGTATTAAATAAATTTGAATTGCACATAGCATATGATCAAAAAATAGCACTACATATTGTTTCGGTGCAGATTTTACTTAGCGTAGTATTGATACTTGGTATTATAGCTTTAATAGCATTTTGGTTAATTAATCATAAAATCTTAGATGTTGCTACTGCAGAAAATCTTAGATTTCAAGTAAAGAAAAAGCAGCTAACTTTAAAAGAAAGTTTTAAAATGATAGTAAGTTCTAAATATATTAGACTTATTGCGATTTTATTAGTTTGTTATGGTTTTGCAATTAATATTGCTGAAGGGCCATGGAAATCACAAGTAAGCAAAGTATATTCTAACCAGACTGAATATGATGCTTTCGTCGGTGGTTATATTGCTAAGACTGGAATAATTACTATAATATTGGTTATAGTTTGTTCTAATATTGTACGTCGTGTTGGTTGGTTTGCAGCAGCAATTATTACTCCTATTATTGTAATAGTAACAGGGCTTTCTTACTTTTTAGTTGCTAATTTTGATGTAGTTGCAGCTTTGGCTATGTTTAGTTTTTCTTTTTCTGATCCGATGCTTATGGCTATTTCTTTAGGGGCTATACAAAATATCTTAAGTAAATCTAGTAAATATACTTTATTTGATTCAACAAAAGAAATGTCTTATGTTCCTCTTGGTTTAGAATTAAAAAATAGGGGTAAGGCGGCAGCTGATATGATAGGTACTAAACTTGGTAAATCAACAGGGGCGTTTGTTCAATCAATGATCTTTATTATTATTCCATCAGCAACATTTGCTTCAATTTCAGTATATTTAATGGCAATATTTACTTTTGTTTGCTTAATATGGATCTGGGGGGTATACGAGCTTAACAAGGAATATAAAGAAGCTTGTAGTCATAGGAAAGGCGATGAAACCATTATATAAGGCGAGTGTTGCAAGACCATCTTTTTTGACCATTTTAGCGTCATATCCGTCCTCAAGCTCTCACGTACCGAGCAGTACGCTGCGATTTTGCGGGCGGGTATTCCTAAAACTGATACAAAAAATTTTGATCTTGCAACATTCCCATAATCATATACTCAAGACGAATGAAAAACCTGTCTTTTTAAGACAATTGTTTTGGTTATATATTACTAAAGGAGAGAATTAATGAGTAAATTACCAATATTATACAGTTTTCGTCGTTGCCCATATGCGATGCGAGCAAGAATAGCATTAGCATATAATAATGTACAATGTATCTTACGAGAGGTTGATTTAAAGAATAAGCCTGAAGCTATGTTAGAGATTTCTCCTAAAGGCACAGTACCAGTATTGTTACTTAATAATGGTAAAGTGATAGAAGAAAGTTTAGATATTATATATTATGCTTTAGAGCAAGAGATTACTAAAGGTTCTAGAGCAGATATTTTAACAAATGTAACAAAGGAAGAGCAACAAAAGATAGAGCAATTAATTACTAATAATGATACGGAATTTGCCAAACTAGGTCGTAAGTATAAATATTTTGAAAAATACCCAGAAGAGTCTCAAAAAAACTACCGCACACAGATTGAAAAGCAGTTTTTACAAAATATGGAACAATCTCTTAGCAAGCATAAATATTTAATCAGTGATAAGCTATCAATAGCAGACATAGCACTTATGCCATTTATTAGACAGTTTGCTTATGTTGATGAAGAATGGTTCTTTAATTCTTCCTATAATAGACTTATAAATTGGTTAAATAATTTTACCAATGATGATTTATTCGAAGATATAGTTATGCAAAAACATAAACCTTGGAAATTCGGGGATAAGGATATAATGTTTTTGCACCTGTAATAATGCAATTTTTACAAGAGTGACGATCCAGATTTGATGTGGCTTATATCATAAGTTCCTGGGACTGTACACCTAGAGACTATTAATAATTTCTAATTGCTTAACTGCTTGTAAGCGTTCAGTAAAATAGGTGGTTGATAATTAGATAAATATCTGGGATTTATATAAAAATGACCTTTTGCATAATAAAGATTAAAAACCTCTTGACTCTCACGTTACGTGATAGTCTATCCTTAGTTTGTATCAATTAAGGAACAATCTATGGCTTATACAGTGAAACAATTAGCAAAAATATCAGGAGTAAGTGTACGCACACTTCATTGGTATGATGAGAAGGGGCTATTGAAACCATCTTATAACTCACCTTACGCAAAAGGGAGTTGCAAAAATAAAAAAGAGGTAGTATTTTTGTAAAAAAATATGAGGAAAGGATGTTAGATAAGGTACTAGATTTATATACAGATTATTTAATAAGTCAAAATAAGCATGCAACGTCAACAGGTTTATCTGAAATAGTAGACGGAGAAATTAGCCACGATAAAATAACACGTTTTCTAAATTCTAATAACTTCGGAAGTCGAGAGTTGTGGCAATATGTTAAGCAAACGGTAAAAAAACACCAAAGCAAGGATAACGTGCTTACCTTGGATGATAGTATAGAGGAAAAGCCGAATACAGATGAGAATGAAATAATATGTTGGCATTATTCGCATGCTAAAGGAACTCATGTAAAGGGAATTAATATATTATCCTGTACAATAAGCAATGAGCAAATAACCTTACCTGTTGGTTATGAAATAGTAAGGAAAGATAAAGAATACTACGATGAAGAAGAGCAAAAATATAAAAGAAGAGCTAGCATTAGTAAAAACGAAAGATTTAGAGAATTAATAACAAATGCAATAAAGAATGGGATAATTTTTAAGTATATACTAGCAGATAACTGGTTTTGTGCAAAAGATAACATAAATTATATTCATCATGATTTAAATAAGAAATTTATATTAGGACTAAAATCTAATCGTTTAATTTCACTAAATAATATAGATAGAAAGAACAAGCGTTATACAAAAATAAAAGAACTTCAAAAGTCAGATGGTGATATAAAAAAGGTATGGTTAAAGGATGTAAATTTTCCGATACTGTTATGTAAAAAGGTTTTCATAAACGAAAATGGTAGAAAAGGGGAATTATATCTTATTAGCAATGATCTAGATTTAAATTCCAGAGAATTATATAAAGTCTACCAAAAACGGTGGCGAATAGAAGAATATCATAAATCAATAAAACAAAACACATCTTTGGCTAAATCCCCAACAAAAGTAGAGAAATCCCAAAGAAATCATATTTTTTGTTCTCTGGTCGCTTTTTGTAAACTTGAGATGCTAAAGGTAAAAACCAATCTTAATCATTTTGCTATAAAGTATAAATTGATTCTAAAGGCAAATTTAACATCTTTGCAAGAGTTACGAAATATCGCTAGTCAATATCATACTGCGTAAGGTGAGTAATTTATTAATTAAAGATTTTATATACAGTGCAAATTTTATCATTATTATTAGTTGTTTTTGTCGATTCTTTAGGTAATGGTTTAGCTTTTTCGACCTTAGCTATTGTTTTGTTTGACCCCTCTTTCCTATCCGTTGATAACATATCTTTAAATCAATATATGGGTGTAATATATGAGCTACTCATAGGTGTGTATAGCTTTTCTATGTTTTTTTCTGCCCCGATAATTGGCGAAATATCTGATAAACTTGGTCGAAAGCCAGCACTTAAGTTTTCTATGCTGGGTCTAACTATAGGACTTGTTCTTTGTGCTTTTGGTTGTTATCAAAAAAGCTTACTAATTTTGCTACTAGGTAGATTAATTTCGGGCTTTACCGCAGGTTCACTTTCTGTTGCTCAAGCAGCAATCGTTGATTTGAGTAGTCCAGAAAATAAATCTAGATACTTATCTATAATTCTTATAGCAAATTGTTTGGGATTCGCGCTGGTCCATTTTTATCTCAACAAGCAAGTTTTTTCTCTTCGTTTGATTTGGGTAGCTTCGCATTTTTAGCAGGATCATTAATAAGCCTTTTTGCTTTTCTGTTAATAACTTACTTTTTTAAAGAAACTTGTGGCCAAAGATCTAAACAAATTGTAAAAATCAGTATAGTAAAGTCATTTTGTAAGCTAAAAGATCTGTTAGTTGCTAAAAATTTATCAAGATATATGCTTGCCTTTTTTTCTTTTATGTTAGTTTATACAACATTCTTTAGTCACCTCCCATTATATATAGAAAATAAAAAAATTGTTAATACTATCAATAATGGATATATTTTAGCACTTTTAGTTGCTTCTCTTTCTTTAAGTACATTTATTGCCGGAAGCTTTTTTTCTCAACGAAATAACGATAAAATCATTATGTTTTGCTCTGTTATACAAGTGATATCTTTATTGTTGATACCTTATATAAGTAACGACTTAATAATAAATGTTGGGTTGTTTTTAGTAATATCTATTACATTTGGAGTAATTTACATAACTTTAGTTACAGTTTTATCAAATAAGTGCAGTCCCGATCAACAAGGTAAATTGATGGGATGCATTGCCTCTCTTTCTTCACTATGCTGGGCGTTTGGAGCTTTTCTTTGCGGGGTTACAAACCAAATAAATACAAATTTACCTATTTTATTAGGAGCATTAATTACATTACTTAGCATTATTACCTTTTATATAAGGTACAGTACATTCAATAAATTAACAAAGGAGGTGCAGTAGGTAACATGGTTGATGTAACACTTGATAGTTCTGAATATAGTAAAATATTTTGGCTTGGTTCTCAAAAGTTGGATAGAGATGAGCAAAGAAGATACCATATATACGGACAATTTCACTATGAAATTAATCCTAATTTAATATGCTTAACTGATGCTTTGCAAGCTTTAGTTGATAATAATTACAATTTAAGAAGTGTTTCTAAGGAGAATAGTGGTCAGCTGTTACAAACAGTTAGATCTGACGTAAGGGTAAAGTTAGATATATATAATGCTCAGAATTCACATGAATATCGACAAAATATAGAAAATATTATTGCTGAACCTTTTGATTTGCAACATGGGCCTTTATTTCGCTTTGCATATATAAGTCAAAAAGGAACCTCTAAAGGGGTATTTTTACCAATTTTTCATCATATCATTATTGATGGCACTCAGTTTGATAAATTAATGGAAGAACTATCTGGCTTTTATCAATTAAATAAAAATTCTTCTACAGATGATAAAAGCAAAGTTTATCATCTAAAAGATTATATTTCTTGGGAAAGAAAACAAGATTCACAAATACCTCTTACTGATGAACAAATTAATAATCTTAAGGATGCTGCTACTGAAACATCACCATTATTTTTAGTAGATAAAAACACTATTAAAGGAAAGCCAGTTAATAGCATTTTTGAATTAGATCAAGATATATATCAAAATATGAAAACATTGACTAATAAAATGTCTTGCTCAGTTTTTGATATAGTTAGAATTGCTTGGGGAGCTTTAATATGCAAGTATTTTGATCAAAATAAAGCCATCATCTCCTTTCCTTTTAATGCACGAAGAGGGGAATATAAAAATATAAAAGGTGCTTTTCTTAACTTGGCTTTATTCATATTGCCTATGCAAAAATCTTTTGCACATATTCTTAAACAGGAAAAGTTGAATAAACGCAATTGGAAGCAATATTATCATAACATAATAAAACTTATGAAAAAGATAGGTGTTAGCAAAATTCCTTTTGCTGTATCACCTGCGGAGCTTTTGCTAAAGGGACCATATTTTGAAAGCAAGCCTAAAGCTGATTTCGCTATAGAATTGGGTTCATCGGATTTATGTTTATTTTTTAATATAGATGATGGTAATATGAAGTATGGTATAGTTGCTGAACAAAGTTTATTTAACGCTAAGCAACTATCCTATATGAATAAGCTTTTTATTGGAATATTAAAGCAGATTTGCGAAGACCAACATTCTAATATGGAGCATATAGTAGATGCTGCTTTAAAAAAGCAATTTAGTAATTTTAGACATTTAGCTGATAATTTCATTAATGATAACGAAAGTGAAAATATAACAAATGTTTTTGAATCTTGTGTAGAACAACATGCGCTAAGTCCTGCATTAGTATTAGATAATAAAACACTAAGCTATGCAGAAATTAACATGCGTGCTAACCAATTAGCCAGGTTTATTACTAAACAGTATAAAGAAATTACTGGGCAGCCGATCAAACGCGATAATATTATACCTATAATTACTAACCACAGTTTGGATTTTATTATTGCTATTTTAGCTATAATAAAATCTGGTTCAGCTTATTTACCTATTGATGAGAAAAATTCTCCCGAAAGAACATTACATATTCTACAAGAAGTTGATGCAAAGTTAATTATTTCATGCGGGGAATATGCTTCTAATAATGTTTTGTCAGAAGAAATAACAATATTATCGTGTAATGATATAAGAATTCAAACAGAAGATAGTAGAAATTTAAAATTACATATTGCCCCATCTAATCTTGCCTATGTTATGTATACATCTGGTACCTCAGGGGTTCCCAAAGGTGTCATGGTTGAGCATAAAAATGTAGTTTCATTAGTAAAGAACGTAGATTACTTTGAAGCTGATGAAAAAGATTGTTTTGCTTTTTTTTCGGATGCAGCTTTCGATGCATCTATTTTTGAAATATTTGGTTCTCTCCTTAATGGTTCAAAACTATATATCCCGTCAAATCGACTCCAAACCCTTCTGGATGCTAAAGAATTTTATAAATGTATAAACTCTCATAACATAAATTTAATGTGGCTAACAAAATCCTTGTTTGATAGTTTATTTAATCAAGATAAAACTATTTTTCACTCACTTAAATATCTTATTATTGGGGGAGAGGCATTAAATCAAGATTATATTTTTCAGTTATACAAATCTGATTACAGCCCTAAATATGTTCTAAACGGTTATGGACCTACTGAAAATACGACTTTTAGCTATATATATAAAATTAACTCTAGCATAGATAATTTATCTTCAGTTCCAATCGGGAAGCCGCTAAAAAATCGCTATGGGTATGTTTTGGATAAAAATAACAATATATTACCTCCTGGGGCTATTGGCTTATTATACCTAGGTGGAGCGGGAGTTGCTCGTGGTTATTTAAAAAATACAGTTTTTACTCAGCAAGCTTTTGTATCAGATAAATTTACTAACAACATCACCTATAAAAATGCTCGTTTATATAACTCTAAGGATATTGTTAGAGAATTACCTTGTGGGAATCTAGAGTATATAGGTAGAGATGATTCTCAGGTGAAGTTGCGAGGTTACCGCATAGAGCTCCAAGAGATAGAATTTCAATTGCGACAATATCCTGAAATTCTACAATCTGTAGCATGCATAAAAGAAATAAACGGTGATACCCACTTAATAGCTTATTTTACAGCGCATAGCCAAATAGATACAAAAGATTTAAGATCTTATTTAATCAAAAAACTTCCAACTTATATGGTTCCCCATATATTCGACCAAATCGATAAAATACCTGTTACAGCTAACGGTAAGGTTGATTTATTGTTGCTAGAAACACCTAATATAGCTCATGAAGAGTCGCTTCATATCGGCAATGAATATTGTAACGTGACAGAAACAAAACTGCATAACATATGGTCCAATATATTGCATAGTACTAACTTTGACGCTAATTTATCTTTCTTTGAGCTTGGGGGTGATTCTTTAAAGATTATTGAATTAAAAGGACGAATAGAATTATCTTTTAAAATTAAAATAAACATAGCTGACCTTTTTGAGAACATTACTTTTAATGAGCAGATAAACTTCATCAATAGTTTTAATAAGAAAAATGAACCATTACTTGCCGAAAGTAATAAAATATCGCCTCAAGTTCAACAATCAGATAATAATGGAGACATTGCGATTACTGGTATGGCGTGTAGATTGCCAAATGAAATAGAATCACTCGATGAATATTGGGATTTACTAAAAAAACAAGGGACAACTTTAAGAGATTTATCAGCTAAAGAGATAGCATTACTTAGTCGACATCAATTGGATAAAGCTAATTTTGTACCCAGAGCGTCTATAATAGAAAGCCATTATGAATTTGATGCTAGTTTTTTTGGTTATTCACAGCGAGATGCAACTTTACTAGATCCTCAGCAAAGAATGTTTCTGGAAGTTACTTGGCAAGCACTAGAAAATAGTGGCAATATGCCCAAAAATTTTTCTGGTGATATAGGCCTTTTTGCTTCCCAGGGACAAAATAGATATTTCTATGATAAAGTCATAAATTCTAGCAGTCCTAAGTCCCCAGCTTTTCAATATCAAGCTATGATATCTAATGAAAAAGATTTTTTGGCAACTCGCACTGCATTTAAATTGAATTTAACTGGTCCCGCTGTGAGTATCCAAACAGGGCAATTTAAAAGTCACAATCAAAGATTACAAATTACTCTTGAATAGAAACTTATAAAAAACCAATTCTTGT
>JABSSF010000067.1 GCA_013214485.1 Rickettsiaceae bacterium
TATTATTGCTTTTTTTATAGTGAGCAATTACACGTTTTCTGAATATTATTGGATATTTCATTTTTTCATTGAAAATCACATATTTATATTCATTTGTCAAGCGAAATTACTATAAATATTATAAATTAAAATTGACTTTAACTTGAGGTGTTTTACCATTTTTCTCTGGTGGGATTTCACTGACTTTTTTTACTGTAATTTTTACGGTATTATCTGCATTATATAATTTAAGTATCGATTTAAATTCATCGCTTACAATAGCATCTAAATTTTTAGTTGCAGTGTATAATATCTGTATTTCATTTAATTTATCTGAAATAATTTGTATTTGTTTTACTCCATCAATAAAAAGATGCAAGCGTAACTCATTGATCTTATCTAACTTACCTAAATTATTTTTTATTGGTAAAATACATATTTTTCTCCCCATTAATGAAGATAAGGTAGCAACTCCTAATTTATCTTTCCTACAAGATTCATTTGAAATAGCAGAGTCCGAAAATTGATATCTTATAATTGGAGTAATCAAATTATGTAGGCTTGTTACTGTTGTTGTTCCAGATTCATTAAGTTTTACAGGATGATATGTTTCATCTAGTAACTCTACTATATTATTATTTGTAAGTATTTGAAAATCCTGTTTGGGTTTTGTACGCAAACCAATAACTAAAGTTTCCGTTGTGGTATAGCTATTAAAAATAGTGCAATCTGGTAATAATGACTTTATCTTATAGTATAATTCATTTGATAAATATTCTCCTGTAGAAAATATATATTTTGGGTTAACCTTTAATTTCCCTGTTTCTAATGCTTCACAAATATCAGGTAATACTGAAGCATAACAAATTATTCCATTGGGATTGACTATTTTTAAATTATCTAATATTTTTTCTTTAGGCAAGCTTACTGAAATTTCCTTTTTATTTTTAAATACTTTATTACGACGAAACATATTTATACCAGTACCATAATCATAATCTGCAACAATAGCAGCTATACGAAAATTCTTTTTGCTTACCAGCCAAAGATCCCGAAGTGATAGCACTTCTAAAGTATTAGGCGTTAATATATAATGCCAGTCTTTTTCATCATAAATAAATATAGCTGAATTTCCAGTTGTTCCTGAAGTAAAAACTGGTATATACTGACCTAAATAATTACTACAAGGTTCATGCTCTTTAGCTAGCCATTCTTTTACTTCAGCAATTTTTATCCTCTTATCAGTAAAAACATCATCATAATTATTAACAATCATTTCTTTAGTAACTACTGGTAAGTCCGTAATAGATACATCATTTAAATCGTCTCGCTTAATTCCGTGACTACTATAAAGATTATGATAAAATTTTGAATTATCATAGGCATGTAATAATAATTTATGAAAATATTTTCTACGTCTTTTTTCCCGATATGCCTTTCCTAAAACATTGCCAATTATTTTATCTTTTTAAACCCGAAAAAGCATGATAATTGTTTTGCTATTAGTTACAATATTAATATAATTGTACAATGTTTAAAGTGATATTAATATGATTTCTCAAGAGATAATCAAAAAAATTTTTTTATTTAATAAATTAAGCAACACCGAATTAAATGAATTTATTAAAAAAGCTAAAATAATTACTTTAAAAGAAGGTGAATTATTATTTCGTCAAGATGACTCAGCAAAACAAAGTATGTGGTACTTAATGGAGGTTTGATTTCATATATGGAAAATAAAGGCGAGCCACATGAGTTAATAGGTTTGGTTCATGTTGGCGAGCTTGTTGGCGAAATGGGGTTTTTAACTAAAGCTAAACGCTCCCTCAGCGTAAAAGCCATTGAAAAAACTACGTTAATGGAAATTTCTGAAAAAGATTTTTTTTATCTAGTGAAAATAGAGCCAAGTTCAATCTATGAAATTTTATTACAAGTTATAAAACGTAAACAGAAATTATTGGAAAAAAGAGTACGTGAACATCGTAAATTTATCATCGTTCTACAGGCAAATAGAAATTTTGATTTTAGTAGTTTTAAAGATAAAATATTCCAATTAAATAATAAAAATGATCTGTTGCAATTATCGGAAGAAGTCTTAATTAAATCATATCGGGAAAAAGGGTTGCTGAAAACAATAGACTATATAACAGGTTTGGATTATAAGCATAAATCTATAATCTATTTCCTGGATTATAATAAATTTGATGAATATATTGAATTAAATCAGCTACTTATTACTTTATCTAGCTCGGTTATGTTTTTAGTTGATGGTACTGAAGAACCTACTTTTTTCCAAGGTATCTTTAGTAAAGTTATTCCGTCTAAATTGATCAATATTAATAAAACAACAATAAATAAATTTTTGGTATTATGTTGGAATAATTGTAAAGAAATTAAAGGTACGCAAAGATGGAAAGATAAAGGGCATTTTACTAGTCATTTCCATGTGATGACTGATGATGATGAAAGTTATAAAAGATTAATACGTTTCTGGAGTGGTAAATCAATAGGATTAGTATTAGGGGCAGGGGCTACAAGATGCTGGACACATATCGGGGTTATCAAAGCATTACAGGAAAAAAATATTCCAATAGATTTTATTGCGGGCTCTAGCTCTGGTGCTGGAGTTGCTGCTACATATATGCTTAATAATGATATTAATGAATTAATTAAAATCAATAAGGAAATTAGCAATGCAATGAAAGCTACCGTATCTATACCATCACTTACTACCATTTATACATCAATTTATAATCCAGCAAAAATGATTAAATGTTTACAAGGTTTATTTGGTTATAAACATATTGAAGATTTAGTCATTCCTTATTTATCAGTATCATATGATATAAATAATAATCAAGAAATAGTGCATCGCAGCGGGTTACTTTGGAAATCGATACTTGCATCTTGTTCTATACCTTTTTTTCTACCACCAGTTACTAAAGATGATAGTGTATTAATTGATGGTGGGGTTATAAATACTGTACCTGTAAATCATCTTAAAGATATATATGGTATAGATCTTAAAATAATTGCTAGTGATTTAGATACTATACATACTAAAAAGGTAAAATATCGTTTTATTGCTAATAGAGGATTAATGGATGTAGTCAAATCGAAAGTAATAGGTAAAAAACGTAATTATGTTGCCCCTGGAATGTTTACTATATTTATGAAATCAATGATGGCTGGATCGATGAATCAATATCAGGTAAATATGAAAAATGCAGATTATAAAATTTCTCATAAATTAAGAGAATTTGATTTCTTCGAATTTGATGATGAAGTTCATAAAAAAATGATAGAAATTGGTTATAATAACACTTTGAATCTTTTGAAAGAATCTGATATTTTAATTAAAGATATTAAAAAAAATCTACCTAAAATTTGATAAATTTGACGAAGAATTCAAAATTTTTGCAATCGATCGTACTACAGGAAAAACAGCAGCATTGCCAAACTGCCTATAGGCTTGAGTGTCCGACACTGGAATGTTAAAACCTGCTCCTTTCAAGCTATCAAAGCCCATCAATCTTGAACATTCACGCGGTGTTAGCCTTCTAGGTCTATTATTTTTCTGGGCTACAAGAATTTCAGATCCATCCTTGTAATGCGAACTGATTAGCCACATATGTACTTCATATTCAAGCTCATTTTTAAGAACATGTATAATAGTTTTGAATGTTTTCTACCATCATGTCTTTCCAAATTTTTTACATTCTCAAGCAAAATTATTGAGTTATTTTATAAAATATGAATTATCATTAATATTTTAATATGACCCTATTTTTCGATCGGATAATTATTAGGATGCTCTTTATTATGTTTTTTCCACGTTTCAAATCCACCTTTCATTTCTTTTACTGGGTATTTTAAAGAAGCAAATTTTTTGGCTGCTTTTTGTGATAAATTACAAAGCAATTCATAACAATAAACATAATTGATTTTATCTTTAGATAAGCCTGGGAACTTAGTGTGTTGACCTTCAAATCCTTCCCATTCATCAAATGGTAAATTGATTGCTCCTGGGATATGGCCTTGAGCAAAATGTTCTCTTTTTCTAAGGTCAATAATAACCCCTTCTGCCTTTCCTTGAACTACTTTTTTTACGCTTCCAGGGCCAGCAGTAAAGTTTAATTGATCTTCAAAAAATTTCATTGCAGCATTAGTATCTTGAATTTTATTATTACTTTCGATTGCCTCAGATTGCATTGTAAAAAACAACACTAACAGCATTGTAAAAAAATATTTTTTCATAATAACCTCAACTTAATATTTGCAAGTACTTGTAAATAAGTAGTAATTAAAATAAAATATACCCGAGATAAGTAAAAAAATCAATAAAATGTCATTATCGGAATTATTAGTAATAGTTATTGTCGCAATATTATTATTAAAACCTGAAGATTTGCCAAAAATTTTTGCTAAATTAAAGCAAATACGTCAGTTTATTAGCAACACAAAAAAAGAGATTTTAACTCATGTAGATTCTAATTTAGAAGATGCTAAAGAACTTAAAGAGGAGGCTAATCAAATGAATTATTATCTCGAAAAAATAATAAAAATAGAAGGAGATTATACTGGTGAATATTCTGTTACTAGTTTAAAAAATCATTATACTAAGCTAGTTAAAAAAGAATTATTGTCTGAAAAAGAAGAAATGTCAAAGTGAGAAACATCCATTAATTCACCATTTTCCAACCACAAAATTTTACAGAAGATCTGCTTATTGGGATAAATTTTAGCTACTGTTTGTTTATAAAAATTAAGCTGAGTATAATAATTATTAGGAATTTGTTTAGTATTATTTGGTACTTTAGTATCAGATTTATAATCTATGATTATTATTTGATTATTGTAAAAAACTAATAAATCTATCCGACCAATTTTGATAGAATCAGCAATTCTTACTCCAAAAGAAACTTCAGTATTAATCTCTGCTTTAAATAACTGAGTAAAAGCATCATTGGCAATGATTTTGTTAATACTTAAAAGAATTTTTTGCTGTAAATATTCATCAAGAGAATCAATTAAAGGATGTTTTATTAATAATGATAAATCATTAAGGGTAACAGTGTCTTCCATAATCTTGTGAAATATTAAACCATATGATAAGGAATCTTTAGCTAATAAAGGTGATACAGCATGGTAATTTATTGCTCTTTTTTTGAATTTATAATCAGTATGTTTTATATAATGATTTTTCATTATATTTTTTTCTTCAGCCCGCTGTGATAATTTTTTTATAGTCTTAGGTTTGGTATTATGATTTTTAAAATGATTAGCTAAACTATATATAAGTTTTTGTTCTTCATCTAATGCAGCTACCTCATCCATAGCATTCTTAATTAGTTGATACCAACAATTATCTGGAATAGTATTTTTATTTTGATAACCACAAATTACTAAATAATCTTCTGCCCTAGTCATTGCTACATAAAGTAATCTTAAATATTCCTGCAACATTTTTTGCCGTTGCTTTTCTTTTAAATCTAAATAAAACTCTGGTAGAAAATTGGCATTTTTAGCTGATAATATTTTACCATCATCATCCCAAATAAAACGATCACTTGTAGTAGGAATAGTAGTTGTATCACATAATATAACTATAGGAGATTGCAATCCTTTTGCTCCATGAGCTGTCATTATTTTAATTTTATCTATGGACTCAATATCCCTTTTAATATCTAGATCATATTTTTCTAACCAAAAAATAAAATTTTGTAAGGATAAACTGCTATTATTGGCATAATTATAACTAATGTAAAGCAACTCATTTATTGCATCATTGCTATCTGCTCCAATATTATCATTGAGAATTTGCCTATAACCCAAACTATCTACTAAAATATGAAAAAAATTAGCACAATTTAATTCATTAGCTAATTGAATAAAAAAAGCTAGTTTTGAATATAAATCTTGATATAAATTGTTAGCATGTTGCTTATTATAAATGTTACTTAAATATTGCCAAATTGACAAATTATTTCTATTTATAACAATTTGCTTTAATTCTTCTTCTTCTAAACCTATTATTGGTGATTTTAATAAGCAAGCCAGATTTAGATCATTATTTGGATTAACAACAAATTTTGCTACACTAAGTAAATCTAACACTGCAACATTTTGCAGTAAAAATATCCGATCAAGTCCAGATACTTCTAAATGCTCTGCCTTTAATGCTTTAATTACTTCCCTAGTAAATTGATCTCTCGTGCGGAAGATAATCATAAAATCACTTGCAGAAATAACTTTACCTGTGCTGGCTATAACCCTTTTTGTTGCTATTTCCCTGGTAATAAATTCTGCAATTTGTTTTGCTAAAATCACTTTACTATTATTATTTGATTGTTTCGCATTAATTGGCCAAAATTGTTGTTGCTTATTTTCATAAATAACAAGTGGCCAAAGCTCAACTTTACCTGAATGTTGATCTCGAAAGGGAGAGATTTGGGGCATTTCTGATAGAAATAATTTAGTTTGTTTTTGCTTAAGCTTATTAAATACTAAATGTACTATATCAATTATCTCTTTTGTAGAACGATACGAAGTTTCTAAATTAATTGTTGCAAAATTTTTACCACTATTACTTAAACGCTGTTGTAATAATTTGTTCATCTGTGAAAATGAATCAATATTAGCCCCTTGAAAACTAAATATTGATTGTTTTTCATCACCAACTACGAAAATCGTTCTATTTTGTTTCTCCTTACTCTGCCCTGAGTAAAATTCTTCTATTAAAGCTTCAATAATTTGCCATTGCATAGGGCTAGTATCCTGGGCTTCATCAACAAGTAAATGTTCTATTCCCCCGTCTAATTTGTATAGTACCCATTGCTTTTCCTGAACTTTCGTTAATAATGATTTTGCTTTAATTATTAAATCATCATAATCAAGTAAATTATTTTGTTGTTTATAATTTTCGTAAGAAGTTATAATTTTCTGGCTTAAACAATTTAGTAATTCTGAATAATTATATAAATGATGCATTCGCTGCTCTTGATCTAAGCGATATATTTGCTGCTGTAGTTGCCTAAGATCACAATCAAGGCTTGATCCTGGGGGTGCTATTTTTTGAGATACGATACGTTTTTTTTGACTACCAGTTTTTGTCAAAAAGAAAGATTTTACTTGCTTTATAGTAGCATTAACATCAACTAATTTTTGAATTAATGGTTGGCACAAGATCTCTTGATATCTGCTACTAAAATTCATATTTAGCCTATCAATGATTTGCTTTGATACCGCATAAATATTTTCAGGTAATGTTTGCCTGTTTTTAAAATTAATTTTTTCAGAAAAAATATCGTTAAAAATTTGCCAAATGGTTAGTTCATGAAAATTCTCCGTAAAAAACTTATTAATTAACTCAAGCTCAGGATAATCATAAATCTTACGTTGAATTTCTTGAATTATTTCAAAAGATCTCGTCTCTTCAATAATATTGAAATTTGGTGAAACTTCAGCTTCTAATGGAAATTTGTATAAAATCTTTTGGCAAAAAGAATGAATTGTATGAATATTTACTTTATCTTCTGATTGGAGAAAATTATTATATAATTTTTTGGCTTTTACTATTTCGCTATCTTTAGCAGGACGTCCAAATATATTATTTAAGTTGCCAGCTAAGTCTTCTTGTGACATAGTCGACCATGAAGATAATTTATCTGCTATACGTTCTTGCATTTCGTTTGCAGCAGCATTAGTAAAGGTAAGACATAATATTTTACTAAAGCTAGTTCCAGTAAGCAATAATCTTAAAACCCGATCAGTTAAAATTTTAGTTTTACCAGTTCCAGCAGAAGCAGATACCCAAATTGAAGATTTTGGATTTGATGCTCTTATTTGTAACTGGTTCATTTTATATTAACTATAAATTATTATTTTAGATATGCTTAAAATAATAAATTATAATGACATAATTTGCAATGGCACTGTCGGCAAAGGTATAAAAAGGTATATTTTTGCTCTTTTTTCCTGCAAATACACAATTATTTTTTGCAATAGATGGACTATTACTTCAAAATAATTATCCATTTTCGGCTAAAAACATCTTAAAATATTCTCTTTTCTACCTTTGTTAACAGTCCCATGTTTTCATTCGCTTTGAAGATATTAAATAATAAAAAAATAGCATATCTATTATATTATTTTAGATATGCTATTTTATTATAAAAATTCCTAAATTTTCTAGGAATGAAGTTGTTTATGCCACTTTAGTAAGTGATTTAACAAGTGTATTAACTGCATTTTGATGCTCAGCATTTTCAATTTTCATGAAATTTCTTGAAACTTCAATACACATACGTTGGTGTTGAGTTAGTATAGGTTCATTATCCATCGAATCAATACCTTCATAGAAATAATTAACACTTTTGCCTAATGCTTTAGCTATTAATACTAATCTACCAACTGAAATTCTGTTAGTACCTTTTTCATATTTTTGTAATTGTTGATGAGTTACATCAATAACTTTCGATAATTGTTGACGTGATAATCCCTTTGCAAGTCTAAGCTGGTAGATTTTTCCACCAATGAATTTATCAACTTCTTGTATATAATTGTTTTTACGAACCACTAAATCTTCTCCTGGTAATAAAAAGTTAACATAATAAATATAAATTGTAATTATTTAACACAATCAGCAATATATCATGATCTTTAGTGTTATGCAATAATTATTTAATATATTTTAATATTTTATCTATCTTTAGTTATTAACAAATAATAATTTCTAACTTCAATAATTTTATTAGGTTCTATTAATATATATAGGGTATTATTTTGAAAGGTTTTTAGAAGAAAATGAAGTTCTAGAACTTCAAGCTTAAAAATCTGGAACTTCATTTGCTTTGGGTATATAATATCAAAAGTTAGGAATTATACAAATTAATAAAGTAAAGTTACTAAAGTATGCAAAGGATTATATGTTGTTTATATAAAGCAATAGTGAAAATGATAGATCATGATGGAGTTGAACATGCAGGTTATATGTCATTTATGATATTAGTATCAATATTTCCCTTTTTTATTTTTATATTAGCTTTAACAAGTTTTTTAGGAGCCTCAGAGTTAGGGCAACAATTTATTGAATTATTACTGAAAAACATGCCAGAACATTCTATAGACGCTATAGAAACTAGGATTAGTGAGCTTAGTAAAACTCCTCCCCAAAGTTTAATGACCCTTGCTATTGCTGGAAGTATTTGGACTGCATCTTCATTTGTTGAATGTTTGCGAACTATTTTAAATAGGGTATATGAGATTACTTCACCACCAAATTATATCTTTAGAAGGTTGCTGAGCATTGCCCAATTTTTATTATTAAGCTTGATGATAAGCGCTGTAATGTTTATCTTATTTATTATTCCAATAGGGCTTAGCAAAGTTCCAGAATTGTTAGAAATATTTGATGACTATAACATATTTTTGTTGCAACATACCCAAATGACTCGGATGATTGTAATATTTTTGTCACTATTTTTTACAGCTTGTTCTTTTTATTATATAATCCCGAATGTAAAAATACGATTTATTGAAGTAATCCCAGGAGCATTGCTTAGTGTTGTTTTATGGGTAATTAGTGGTTATTTATTATCACGTTATATAATTTATTACAATCAATTAGATATCGTATATGGCTCTCTTGGTAGTATAATAGTTACGATGATTTTCTTTTATGTTATTAACATGGTATTTATTTATGGGGCTGAATTTAATTATTTAATTAGAAAGAAAAATATATGATTACTATTATTTCCCCAGCTAAATCAATGGATTTTACTTCTGAGGTACCAGCAAATATTTCAGCTACAAAAATACAATTTGGCCAAGAATCAGAATCATTGCTGGAAATATTGCAATCAAAGACAACTCTAGAGATTAAAAAAATTATGAAAGTTAGCGATAAAATTGCTGAGCTCAATTATGATCGATTGCAAAATTTTTCAAATCTACCAGAAAGAGAAGCGTTATTTGCATATAGTGGGGATGTTTATAATAATATGGATAAGGCAAGTTTCAATACCCAAGATTTAAATTTTGCCGCACAGAATTTACGTATAATTTCAGGTTTTTATGGCATATTACGACCTTTTGATAGGATAAAACCCTATCGTTTGGAAATGGTAACTAAGTTACCGAAACTTGCTAAGAAAGGTTTAGCTTATTACTGGCAAGATATAGTAAGTGATAATTTAAATCAGGAAATATTAAAACATGATAGCAAAAACATTATAAATCTTGCTTCTAATGAATATAGTAATGTGCTAATTCCTAAGAAAATATCAGCAAAGATAATTAATATCCATTTCCGTGAAATCAGGGATGGAGTCATAAAAAATATTGCTTTGAATGCTAAAAGAGCTAGAGGTA
>JABSSF010000068.1 GCA_013214485.1 Rickettsiaceae bacterium
AATGAGTCATTTAAAGGAGAGTGGAATTACATTATAAAACCTATTAAATATTAAAGTTATTTTTGCAAGCTTCCTTGCTGTAGCAGCAGTAAAAAAAGAAGAATTATCAAATGCAAATAATATAGAACCTACTATTAATGTTATTTCTTCTGATATTATAAAAAATGCTAAAGAAAATGATATAGAAAAAATTATTCAAGATGCTGTTGATAAAAACATAAAATTTGATGATAAAATTTCTGATGATATTGATCATAAAAGCTCAAAACAATATGCTTTAGATTGGGCAATTGACGAATATTTAAGTACTAATGATTCTAGTAGAAAAAAACAGTTAGAAGAGATGTATGAAAAAATACATAATTCTGGAGTTGCAGCAGAACAAAAAGTAAAATTATTAGGAACGGATAGTAAGCTAAGCCAATTTATAGATAAAGAAGAAAATTTAAAACTTTTGGCAGATTATCATGCTACTCATGGTGGGGAATGTACAATCAGCGAATTAGATTATACTAAATTATCCCTTCCTTTAATTAAAAAAAGCATTGATGTTATAAATAACGAAAAAAGTTTACAACCCAGAAACTATAATAAATTAAGTAATGTACAAAAAGTTATTGCCGCATGTACTTTGATATTAGCTCCTCTAACTAGTAAAGTTATGAAAGAATGGAACAAAGTAAAAGGAACAAAAATATCGTTTGCAGTCAAACAAAATATTGAAACTATAAATAAAGAATTAAATAGTTTAAATCCTAATAAAAAAGAATTTGACCCTATGATTGAAGTAGATCAAATAGCTAAGAAATGTAATTTAGGGTCATTTGCTGCTAAGGTTAAAAACTCTAGAAAAAACAGCATTCCCCTAGCAAAGGATAATAGTAGTCGAAGTTTATAGAAATAATAATTTATTGTTAATAATATATTAACTATTAATAGTTATAATAGTAAGTATAGTTAATATTTAAATTAAATGAAGAGGTATATATGCGAGAATGGTTGAAAATTGCAAAGGATAAGTTACAAGAGATAAAAGACGATATAAATAATATAAAAGAGGAAATACAGCAGGTAGACTTCGAAAACCGAAAGTGTGCTGCTATATTCACAGAAGATGTCATTTTACCAGAAATTGATAATTTTGTTCACCAGCATAAAGGAAAGGATAAATTGACCCAAGCAGAAATTAAACCTTTTTTAGAAAATATTCTTGAACAAATGAATACAACGTACATTGATAGGGTCGTTGATGAGAACGGCAACAAAATAAAACTTTTAACAGATGGTGAAAGACACACTTATTTTCAAAATCAGTTTGAGAAGGATTTTCAAAGTATTAACGAAGTAGTAAATAGTGCTTCACTTAAAAGTTGTTCAGTAACGGATAAAGTATTACTTTTTGTTATTAAAGTTTGCAATTCTTTAAATCTTCCAGAAATTAGTACATATTGTGAACAGTGTTTAAGTAACGGAACGATAGACAGAATTAAAAATACAAAAGTCATGCTATTAACATCTATTGAGAAAGCCACTAAAACTATAGATAGAAAAAAGGAGCAACCAATTTTTGGGAAAACGGCAGTCAAATATGTAAGCCAAAATGCTGAGGTTCTTAAGGATGATCTCAAAAAGAATAAAGATAAAGATGTAGGTAAATATACAGCACAAATTATTGGAGAAAAACGATTTGCAAAACAAAACCCAAACAGAGATCTTTGAGGTAAGTAAGTAGAAAAAATACACCCAAGATAAATAAAAAAACCAAGTCTTTACCTGACTTGGTTTTCATTTATCTTTAGTAACTAACCTTCTAATTTTCTTCTACGGTTATTTTTTCTTCTTCTGCGTTCTGTCTCTTGTTGCTTACGTACTCTTTTAACAGAAGGAGGTTCATAGAATCTAGACATTTTCATTAATCTAAAAACTAGCTCTCGTTGCATCTTTCTTTTCAGATCACGAATTGCTTTCTCACCATTTCCACCATGAACATTAACCTGCACTGACACTAAATAATTACCTCCAAAAAGGATATTAAGTTGAAATAAAAAGATATTATCTATATATTAACATTAATTGTCAAGCAAAAAAACTGATTTTATTATGATTAACACAAAACAAACATCGAAAAAATCTCCTAAAGAAAAACACCAAGAAGCTAAAGTTAAATTATTTGAGAGTTTTAAAGATTTATTAAAGAAAAGTAATTGGACTGAAGAAATTCTAACTGATGCTTGCACAAAATGTAAATTTGATCCTGATTATCATCGGGTGTTATTTAATGGTGGTATTTCTCAAGTAGTGATGGAGTTTGAAAATTGGTTAAATAAAGAAACTTTAGTAATATTAGAAAAATTAGAAAAACCGAAAAAAGTTCGCGAGCAAATTGCTCTTGCGCTTGAAGCTAGAATAACGCAGGTGCTTAGCAAAGAAGCAAGTATTAAGCATAATAGTTTTTTCTTATTACCAAATCATGTAGCAGGTGGTATGGAAGCTGCATGTAATAGTTGCGATCTAATTTGGCGTTATGCTGGAGATAAATCCACTGATTTTAATTATTACACTAAAAGAGGCTTATTACTGCCAGTTTACTTATCTGCACAAACTTTTTATTATGCTGATAATTCAAAAAATCATCAGCAAACTAAAGAATTTATTGCTTCTTCTCTTGAAAATGTTATAAATGTCGCTAGTTTAAAAGATAAGGTAAAGCTTCCGAAAATGGAGGATTTGCCAATATTTAGGTTTTTTTCATAAACTCTACTAGTTTTAAATTTAATTTTTAGACAAGTATTTTATAGTTACAAAATAATGACAAAACAAAAAATATATAATGATGTAAAGTCTAATGTTAACTTTGCAGAAATAGAAAAAGAAATCTTAGAATTTTGGCAAAAAAATAATATTTTTCAAAAATCTATTGATAGTCGCCAGACTGAGCAAAATAATAACGTTAATGACGAATTTGTCTTCTATGATGGTCCACCTTTTGCTAATGGTCTGCCACATTATGGTCATCTGCTTACTGGGTTTATTAAAGATGTATTTGCCCGTTATCAAACGATTAATGGTAAGAAAGTGGAACGTAGATTTGGTTGGGATTGTCATGGTCTCCCTGCAGAAATGGGAGCAGAAAAAGAATTAGGTTTTTCTGGACGGATGGCAATTACTGAATATGGAGTTGATAAATTTAATTCTCATTGTAGAGCTTCAGTAATGAAATATGCGGATGAATGGGAAAAATACGTTAATCGCCAAGCTCGTTGGGTAGATTTCCAAAATTCATATAAAACAATGGATAAGGATTTCATGGAATCAGTGATTTGGGCATTTAGTGAACTTTATAAAAAAGGCCTGGTGTATGAATCGATGCGAGTAATGCCTTATTCCTGGGCTTGCGAGACTCCTTTATCTAATTTCGAAACAAGGCTTGATAATTCTTACCGAGAGAGGGCTGATAAGGCAGTTACTGTTAGTTTTATTTTAACAGATAAACCAGTTGATGCTCCAGAAGGGTTTAGAGAATATCGTATTCTTGCATGGACAACTACTCCTTGGACGCTGCCATCAAATTTAGCTTTAGCAGTATCACCAGAGCTAGATTATGTATTTGTACCTAAAGGAGATACTTGTTATATCATAGCTAAATTTGCTTTAAATACTTATAAGAAAGAATTAGGTATTGATGAAAAAGCTTCTTTTGATGACGTAATTGCTAATGCAGTTAAAGGGAGTAAGTTAAAGGATTTAAAATATAAGCCATTATTTAATTATTTCAAAGAGCAACCGAATAGTTTTCGTATTTTAGTTGGTGATTTTGTTGCCGAAGGAGATGGTACTGGAATAGTTCATATGGCGCCTGGCTTTGGTGAAGATGATCAAATCTTATGTCAGCGAGAAAATATTGAACTAGTTTGCCCTGTAGATAATAGTGGTAAATTTACTAAAGAGGTAGAAGATTTTGCTGGCATGCTGGTTTTTGATGCTAATGATCCAATAATCATTAAGTTAAAAGAGCAGGGTAGTTGGTTGAAAACTGAGCAATATTTACATAATTATCCACATTGTTGGCGTACTGATACTCCGCTTATTTTTAAGGCTGTACCTTCATGGTATGTTAAAGTAACTGAGTTTAAAGATCGAATGGTTGAATTAAATCAGCAAATAAATTGGATTCCTGGTAATGTTAAAGATGGTTTATTTGGTAAATGGCTTGAAAATGCTAGAGATTGGTCAATTAGCCGTAATCGCTTTTGGGGCACACCAATTCCTGTGTGGCGCTCTGATGATCCTAAATATCCACGTATAGATGTTTATGGGAGTATTGCAGAACTTGAAAAAGATTTTGGTGTAAAAGTTGATGATTTACATAAACCATTTATTGATAATTTAACTCGGCCAAATCCAGATGATCCAACAGGCAAATCAACAATGCGTCGAGTAGCGGATGTTTTTGATTGTTGGTTTGAAAGTGGTTCAATGCCTTATGGTCAAGTACATTATCCTTTTGAAAATAAAGGGTGGTTCGAATCTCATTTCCCAGCGGATTTTATTGTCGAATATTCAGCTCAAACTAGAGGGTGGTTTTATACTTTAATGGTATTATCTACAGCTTTGTTTGATCGTCCTCCATTTCTGAATTGTATCTGCCATGGGGTTATACTTGATGCTACTGGACAGAAATTATCAAAACGTTTAAATAATTATGCCGACCCATTAGAATTATTTGACAAATATGGTTCTGACGCTCTTAGAGTCACAATGTTATCATCAAATGTAGTTAAAGGACAGGAACTGCTTATTGATAAAGATGGTAAGATGGTATTTGATAACTTACGATTATTTATTAAACCAATATGGAATGCTTATCATTTCTTTACTATTTACGCTAATGTTGATGGTATTAGAGGTGAGGCTAAATATAACTCAACACATGTGCTTGATCGTTATATTCTTTCTAAACTTAAAATAGCTATAGATACTATTAAAACTAGTATGGATAAATTCGATACACAAACAGCTTATAATATCATTGCTGATTTTTTTGAAATATTAAATAACTGGTATATACGCCGTAGTCGAAATCGTTTTTGGAAATCAGAAACTGATAGTGACAAGATCAATGCTTATAATACTTTATATAGTTGTTTAGAGGCTATGACTAGAGCAATGTCGCCACTATTACCGTTAATTTCAGAATATATTTATCTTGATTTAATACCAAGTGACGATGTAGCTGAATCTAGTGTGCACCTTGCTACTTATCCAAAATTAGCAGAAATTACAGTTGATCAAAATTTAGTTAATATTATGGATCAAGTTTTAGATATTTGTAATAAGGCATTATTTATCCGTAGCCAAAAAAATATTAGGGTAAGACAACCTTTAGCATCATTAAATATTATCACAAATGATAGCAAGCCATTTGAAGAATTTGCTAGTTTAATTAAAGATGAAATTAATATAAAAGAGATCAATTATAGTGATAATTTAAAGGATTATGCTGAGCTAAAATTATCAATTAATTTCAAGGAATTAGGTAAAAGATTACCAAAAAAAATGAAAGAAATTATTGGTTTAGCAAAGCAAGATAAGTGGAAGAAATCTGGAGATAAGTTATTAATCGCTGATACTGAGTTACTACCAGAAGAATTTTCTTTAATATTAATACCTAAAAATACTCAAGGAGCAGAAAGTCTTTCAAGTAATCTAGGGATTATTATGCTTGATTTAGAAATTACTGAGGAATTAGAAAATGAAGGTATTGCTAGAGATTTAATACGTTTTATTCAACAAGCTAGAAAAGATGCAGGATTTAATGTTGATGATCGTATTGAATTACATCTTAAATCACAGAAATTAGATCTTACTAAAATCATGGTTGGTCATAAAAACTTTATTGAAGAACAAACTTTATCAACAATTACTAACAATGAACTTAACAGCGATTTCAAAACTAAAACAGAAATTCTTGATGCTATTGTAGATATTTCATTAAAGAAAATTATGGTGGCATCATAAGTAGAAAACCCGTCATTATGAGCCGATTTTATATCAAGGTGATAATCCAGATTTGATATTATTACATATTTTTTTCTCTGGATTGCCACGAACATAAATGTTCTCGCAGGTGACGTTCCATGTTATCGAACTACGTAACCTTTACAGCAATGACGCTTCTTTCCCTTTTTCAAGTTATTTTACTATATTATGCTCTGCGTCTTGAATAAAACTTTTTAAGTGTTACTCGCTTTAAATATGTTTTTGCTAAAAATTGTTGCCAATCTATACAAGCAATAAGTCCAGCACTAGTAATTAATATAGTAGAGATTAGTACATATATAGTTAATTCTGCAAACCCTAAAAATGCTAAAGCACAAACAGAAATTACGGTATTACTATGCGATAAAATACTCAGTAATTGGTAATTGCCTTTTTTGATGGCAAAATCCCAGCCAAAATTCGCTAAACTACGTAAGCTAATACCCATTATTAATAATAATACAATTTCACTAAATGTTGGAACTACCGTATCTTCATAATTAATATGTAATATTGATGATAATAACAAATCTATAGCAAAATAAATGGCAAACATTTCTGTAATTAGTTTACCATAATTTCTGGATACTACAATATATGCCGTCCAAAAAACTGCAGCAATAAAAGTATATATATATCCAAGAATATATTGCTTTTCTAATCCTGCAAAACCTTGACCAAAAGTAAGCAAAATATATACTCCATAAAAAGCAATTATACAACCAATAATATGTTTAAATTTTAATTTTTCCTTAAGAAAAATACCTGAGGAAATAATCGCCATCATAGGCCATAAGTGAATTATTAATTCAACATGAATTTCTGGAGCATCTTTTAAAGCTTGAATATATAATAAATCCTTAAAAAAAGTAGCAAATATGCCAATTATAAAAATATGTTTAGGATGTTTAAGTATATTACTCCAACTCCCCTTTATAGTGTTAATAGTGGCACATGTAACAAAGCCAAAAAAATATAATATAACCATCATTTCGTAGGTTGGGATATTCTTGAGGTTTGCAACAAAACATACAAATAATGCCCACATTGTTATACTGAGCATTCCTGTAAATGTTGCAATTTTAGAGTTTTGACTATTTGATGTTTTGTTAATATTTTGCTGACTAGTTGCTTTTAGCATATTTTCTTTTGTAAATTTAATAGCCTAATAGTAAATTATTTATTAATAAAAGTCAACCAAAAGTAAAAAAAATGTTAAATAAGTCTAATTCATATGTTGTCCACCATTTATGGACAAAGTTTCACCTGTAATAAATCCAGCATCTTCACTAACGAGAAACAACACTGCTCTGGCTATTTCTTCGGGTTGACCTAATCTTTGCATTGGGATAGCGTTAACGATTCCCTCTAAAATATTATCAGGTACAGATTTCATCATATCAGTAGCAATATATCCTGGAGCTATGGTATTAACGGTGATATTTTTTACTGCGCTCTCTCTAGCTAAGGCTTTACTAAAACCAATAATTCCAGATTTTGCTGCAGAATAATTAGTTTGTCCCATTTGACCAAGCAAGGCATTTACTGAACTAATATTAACAATTCTACCATATTCTTGTTTTCTCATATCATTAATTACAGCCTTGCACATATTAAAACAAGAACTTAGATTAGTATTAATCACTTCAGACCACATAGTAGGTTCAATTTTATGCATCATGCTATCTCTAGTAATACCTGCATTATTGATTAGAATAGAAGTAGTACCAAATTCCTTAGCAATTTTAGCAACATTATCATAACATTCTTCTAAATTAGCTACATTCCACATCATAGTTTTTATACCATGTTCCTTTGTAAAATTTCTAGCAAGTTCCTCATTTTTACGATAGTTAGCAATAACTAAGTAACCAGCATCTTTTAAAGCAATAGAAGTTGCTGCTCCTATACCACGAATTCCACCAGTAACAATAGCAATTTTCGTCATAAATTAACCTCAAATTTTAAATTGATTATTGATTGAAATTTGCCCTAACTAAGAAAATTATTCAAGAAGTTTTCACTATTTAAACCATATTAGACGTTTATTTTATCTAAAAGGATGCTAATATAACAATAGAGATTTAAGAAGATTGAAAGAGTAAGATTAATGAGAAAACTAAATTTAATATTTTTACTATTATTATTCACTAATATAACTACAACTAATGCTGGATTAATCCGTGATTCTGAGATAGAAGAAGCAATTAACTTGACAGTTGACCCACTGATAAAGGCAGCAAAGCTTGAAAATTTAAAAATTCATATCATTGATGATCCGATGCCTAATGCTTATACTCCAGGTAAGAATACTATATTTATCACTACTGGTTTAATCATCAATTTCCCAGACCCAGATGTATTGCGAGGAGTAATTGCTCACGAAATTGGCCATATTAAAGGACATCACGTTACTAGACAAAAAGAAATTATTCAAAATTATAACATTGCCAGGATTTCAACTATGGCTTTAGGGCTTGCGGTAGCTATGTCAGGTGCTGGTGGCGCTGAAGCAGGATTGCCTATTTTCCTTGGTGGAGAACATTTTGCTGAAAGATCAATTTTGTCATATTCTAGAGAATTTGAATCAAGCGCTGATCAGGCAGCTTTAAGGTTACTTGAAAAAAGTGGTCATAGTTGCATTGGGCTGATTAATTTTTTCCAAAATATGTATAATCGCAGTAGTAATGTTTATATTAATCCATATGAACAAAGCCATCCGCTAAGTAAAGATCGTTTATTAGTTTTGCAAAGTTTTAATAAACGGTCGCAATATCCTAAAAGTATGAATTCTACTGAATTAAAATTTAAATTTAGTAAAAGTGCTGCTAAGCTTGCTGGATTTACTTTAGATGAAGAAACAGCTAATAATTTGACTTTTAGTAAAGAATATAATCAAGAACTTACTCGTTATATAAAAACTATCCAATTCTTCAAAAGAGGTAAATTTGATGATGCGATAAATAATATTACTCAATTAATTATTAAGCGTCCTGATGATCCCTTTTATCATGAATTAAAGGGACAAATTCTTTTTGAAGCTGGTAAAGCAATGGCTATTAATGAATATAATGAAGCAATAAAGTTAAGACCCAGGGATACTTTAATGAAATTAGGCCGTGCTATTGTTGGCTTTAATAAGTACCATGATAAACCACTCAGATTGACTGAATTTTATCGTGATTTAGTATATGTAGCTAAACATGATCCCGATAATTTATTAGCATTGTTTTATTTATCAAAATTTTATGAAAAAAGAAATTTAACAGGTAAGAGCTTACTCAATTCAGCATTAATTAATTACAAATTAGGCAATAGAAAAATAGCTCATGCTCAAGCTAAAGAGGCAAAAAAACATCTCGATAAGCGTTCTCCTGATTGGTATAAAGCAGATGATATTTTGCAAAGTACAAAAAAAGAAAATAAATAGCTCTCTTTTAATGCGAATTTGGTTTAGGAAATTGTAAAGGTTACTTAATTCGTTGACATGATTGATTAAATTTTTGTGGAGTAATTATGTCTAGGTTCGATAAATTCTAAAAACCCGTCATCCTGAGCCAACCTTTGGTCTTCCGCGTGCGATCCAGATTTGATTACATTACTTTTTTGTAGATTGCCACGAACATAAATGTTCTCGCAATGATGGTATGGACGCCAATGATAATATAGATTAAACTATTTATCAACGGCATCAAAAGCAT
>JABSSF010000069.1 GCA_013214485.1 Rickettsiaceae bacterium
TCTATTACTATTGGATCTATTGCTAGAGGAGTTTTAGTTGGTATAGCCGTTTCGCTTGCCTTAGCACCATTAGTTGACTATGCTATTTATCATCCCTTTTTATTAATATTCTTTGTATTTTTTTCCTGTATGTTTTTAGGACTTCTTGGCATATTAACAGGAATGATTGCTAATAGTTTTGACCAATCAACGGCAGTTACTAATTATATAGTTACGCCTCTATCATTTCTTTCTGGTACTTTTTACTCAGTAAAATCTTTACCATCAACTCTACAATATGTTAATAATTTCAATCCCTTTTTCTATATGATTGATGGTTTTAGATATTGCTTAACCGATTATGCCGATAGTAATATCATCATTGGCATAGGCTTTTTAATTATTATAAATATTATCTTATTTATAAGTCTAGTAAAATTGATTAATATCGGCTGGCGGATTAAGTCTTAGCTGTTTTGTTGACAAGTCCTACAATCCTGAGCAGGCCTTAGCCTTGTGCGTGCGATCCAGATTTGATTATTTTTTTATTTTTTCTACTTGATTTTATCATAGCGTCCATATATGACGAGGCACAATTCTTTAGCATCATGCTTGAGCCAACTTTTGGCCTGCGTAAGAATCCCCAACCCGTCATCCTGAGCCAACCTCTGTTGGCGTGAGGATCCAGATTTAATTATATTACATATTTTTCAGTATACAAACTTCTACAAATGTGTGTAATGACAAATTTTAGTTCTTTTTATACATTTTTTTCTAGATCACCACGTCGACAAGTCGACTCGTGATGACGCTTCTCTCCCTTTTTCAAGTTGTTTGACTATATATAACTTTAGAAAGCGTCGGGAGTAAATTAGAAACTAATTACTCTTAGTCTCGGGGAAAACTAAGTTTTTTTTGGATAAATGAAAACTCCCAACATATCATAAATTAACCTTTTCAAAGGTTAATAAATAGACCCGCAGCAGATATATCATATTCTGCTTAAGATCAATAATTTATATTTTGATCACTAAATTAATAAGGAAAAATTAGAATTTATACTCTCACCCTTAGCGATCGGGGAGTTAAGAAAACTGTCAACAAAAGCAGCTATTATAGCCTTTAGATTAAAACTAATGTTTTAGTCCTGAACATACGCTAAAATCTCCCC
This sequence comes from Rickettsiaceae bacterium, assembly GCA_013214485.1. Classification (GTDB taxonomy): domain Bacteria; phylum Pseudomonadota; class Alphaproteobacteria; order Rickettsiales; family Rickettsiaceae; genus JABSSF01. The sequence continues at coordinate 1,151 of JABSSF010000069.1, forward strand.
GATCATAGATCCTAGCTCTAAATTGACTAAAGCAAATCAATCGAGGACTTGCACATGTTTTAACGTGCCTGCGCAAACACTTTTTTGTTGAAAGGAGTTTTTATACTCCAGAGTAACAACTCGATACTCATAATTGAGATTCTATAGTAATTTTTACGTGTGTCAAGAGTACTGAGTAACTTTTTTACAGTTAATTTTGTTTAAGGTAAGAAAAATAGTTGAATTTTTAGCAATTACACTGTATATTTCTTGTAGTCTTTTGTAGAGCATAGTTATAGCATCTATGTAATACATATATAAATATGGAGAATTAAACAATGAGTGAAGTATTAGCTATATCTGCTGAGTTACGTAGTAAGAAAGGAACTGGAGCTGCCAGGGAATTACGCAGACAAGGGCGAGTACCAGCAGTAATTTATGGCGCTGGGAAAGAAGCAATATCTATTTCGATTGCTGAGAATGAAATTACTAAATATTATCGTCAGCCACAATATATTTCAAGGTTAATTGAATTTCAGGTCGGTGAGAATAAATACAAAGTATTACCAAAAGCAATTCAATTGCATCCACTAACTGATGTGGTTCGCCATGCTGATTTTGTATTCTTGGAAAAAGATATCCAAAAAATGCAAGTGCCGATAGTTTATAAAAATAAGGAAAATTGTATTGGTGTAAAAAGAGGTGGTTATTTTAACATTGTTAAAAGAAGCTTGCCACTTAATTGCCCAGTTTCAAATCTGCCACGTAAGATAGAAATTGATGTAACTGATGTGCCAATAGGTACTTCTATTAAAGCTAAGGAGTTAGACTTACCAGAAGGAATAAGCTTAACTACTGATCCAGAATTTGTTATTGCTTCGATCATTGGCAGAAAAGGTAAATCCTTAGAAGAAGAGGAAGCCGCAGAAGGTGAAGGAGCTGCTGAAGGGGAAGAAGGAGAAGAAGGTGAAAAGAATGGTAAAGAAGCTAAAAGCCAATAATATCTTTATTATTTATCTTGGGTATATGCTAGTTGGTATGAATGTGTATTAAATTTGCTATTAGCGAGCAAACGAAGTTTGCGTGGCAATCCAGAAAATATATGTAATAAAATCAACTGGATCACCACACCTACACAAGTGTAGGCTTGTGACGACGTCTTTTTGTCATGAATAATACATGCTACCGCGATAACCGTCCAACCAAATGAATAAGCCATTTTCTAAGCGCTTATTTTTGGCAACGGACAAGATAGTATGGTAACAGTTTTTATCCATGTAACACAATATCGAAATGGTAAGCAAGTACTAAAGAGGCTAAAATAAATGTTAATGATTGTTGGTCTGGGGAATCCTGGAAAACAATATGAAAACACTAGACATAATGTTGGATTCCAAGCTCTAGATAGGATATCCGAAGAATATGGTTTTACTTGGCAAAAAAAAGAGAAGTTTAATGCTGAAATTGCTGTAAATACTATCAATAATGTAAAAATTATTCTCTGTAAACCACAAACTTATATGAATTTATCAGGTAATGCAGTGCAATTAGTTGCTGCTTACTATAAGATTAAGCTACAGGATATTATTGTCATTCATGATGAGATTGATCTACCTTGTGGTAAAATCAAATGTAAATCTGGTGGTGGTCATGCTGGCCATAATGGTCTTAGGTCTCTTGATCAAATGCTTACTAATAATAATTATTTTAGAATGCGTATCGGCGTAGGCCGGCCACCCAATCAACATATGGATGTTTCCGATTATGTCCTAACAAATTTTACAAATGATGAATTAAATATTATTACTAATAAAATTAATCTAATCACTGAAAACATACCACTCCTAGCGTCTGGTCAGTTGAATCAACTACAGAATAACTTAACTTAAAATAACTTTTTTTACAAAATCACTAATCTATTAACTATTTGTTAATCAATTTAAGATAGAATTAATATTTGTGTAGTTAGATATTAATTATTAAATATCTAATTTTTATTAATATTAAGAAACTCTATAAAAAGGAGGTTAATATGGCGGTAGTTCCTATTTTACTAGCTGTAGTTCCAATTGCTAGTGCTGTCATTAGTCTAGTAAATACTATTATTACCAAATTTTGGCCAGACAGTAAAGAAGCTAAAAATTTTGAAAAGGTTAATGATTTAGCAGAGAAAGCTGAGGATATGACAAAAGATATTGGTGAAGCTCTAGATCTTGCTCCCGATGCTAAAATTATGGAAACTACTGAAGATATTCAAAATGTTACTGATGCAATACATGGAAATGATTTAGAATAAATCACTATTCATACAAAGCAATAGTTTTTGCAGCAATTTGCTCTGCGTCATAATTAGCTAGAACATATTTTCTAATATTTTTAGCTAATTTTGCTCTAAGGTCATTATTGTTAGCGAGTAATGCCATAGCTTTGGCTAGAGCTTTAGCATCTTTTATTGGCACTAAAATACCATTTTTTTGCTCAGTAACTAGTTCTCTTCCTCCAGGAGCATTACTAGTTATAATAGCCATGCCATAAGCCCCTGCTTCAAGTAGAGTACGACTTAAACCTTCACGATAAGATGGAAGTACTGCAACATCTGCTTTCTGCCATATTTTCTCAATATCACTCTGAAATCCTAAATATTTTACATAACCTTGATTATGATGATGCTTTAGTGTTTCTTCATCTATGCTTGCTTTATTTTGTTTATCAGGTTCTCCGACAAGCCAAAATTCTGCTTTTAAATTTTTGCGATAAAGTACTTTAGCAGCAGCAATAAATTCATTTACACCTTTATCTACTAACATCCGAGCCATTAAGACAAAAATAACTTTCTTATTATTTTTTCGTTGTAAATCAGGAAAATCTTTAGGATCAATGCCGACACTACATTGATTGATAATTTTATCAAGTTTAGCAACATGTAAATTGCTAAGTAATAGCCGATCATCTTCATTTTGAGCTATATATAATATATCTTTAAATTTGCCACTAATTTGAAGAATTTTAGTATAAAAAAACCGAATGATTTTGATAATAGGATTAGAATTAATAAATAGATAACCCATACCTAAAAAGTTATTAATTACTTTAGAAGTACGACATAATAGGCTGGCAATAGTGCCGTATAAAATAGGTTTTAAAGTAAAATTATGCAATATATCTGGTTGTTCTTTTTGTATTATCCAAATTATTTTTAATAATAATATCAATTCAGTAAAAGGATTAATGCTTCCTCTTTTTATGGTTAAGGGAATTATAGGAATGTTATGTTTTTCTATCTGCTGCTTATATTTGCTGATAGTAGTAATTACTTTAACTTCATATCCCTTATTTATTGCCGCTATTGCTAAGGGTAATAAATGATTATGAAATTGACTATCTGAATTGTTAAAGAAAATTACTTTCTTAACGGCAACTTTTTTATTTGCTTTTTTAGCGTAAGACATGTAACTTAAAGCCTTTATTAATTAAAGTATTATAAAAACAGCTATAATAATGTCAACATATTTAGTTACGGGAGGGGCTGGATTTATCGGTTCCCATTTAACAGATAGATTAATTAATTTAGGTTATAAAGTAATAGTTCTCGATGATCTATCTTTAGGAAAAGAAGAAAACATTAACTCTAAGGCTGAGTTTATTAAAGGTAGCATCAGTGACACTGCTTTATTAGAACAATTATTTACTAAAGCTAACTTTTGTTATCATTTAGCTGCAACTACTTCGGTACAAAAGTCTATTAATGATTGGGTTGCATGTCATCAGAATAATTTAACGGCAACGGTAAATATGTTTAATATTGCAGCAGAAAGCAAAGTCCCAGTAGTTTATGCTTCCTCAGCAGCAGTTTATGGAACAATTGACAAAGTGCCGATTAATGAAGATATTAATATTATTCCTTTATCGCCTTATGGTATGGATAAATATTGTTGTGAATTACAAGCAAAGCTATTTGCAGATATTAAAGGGTTAGACAGTATAGGGCTTAGGTTTTTTAATGTATATGGTTTAAGACAAGATGCAAGTTCACCATATTCTGGAGTAATTTCTTTATTTACTGATAAAATAAATAATGACGTTGCTATAAATGTTTACGGTGATGGTAACCAAGAAAGAGATTTTATCCATGTAAATGATGTTGTTCAAGCTTTAATTAAAGCAAAGGATCATGCTTCTACTAAAGCTGAAATATATAATGTATGTACTGAGATAGGAGTATCTATTAATCAACTGATTAAGATTTTATTTGAATTATCAAATAAAAAAGTACCAATCAATTACTCTCCTGCAAAAGCTGGTGATATTTACAAATCAATTGGTAGCGCTAGCAAAATTAAGCAAGAATTAAATTTCAGCAGTAATGTTACCATAAAGCAAGGGCTAACTGAGTTACTTAAAACAACGAATGCGAATGATGAATAAATAACTAAGTATTGTTAAATTGTTTAAGATTTTTATTTTAAAAATTATTTGACAAAGATATCATAAGCGCTGTATCCTTTAAAGGACTGGGTTCGCTATTAGCGAAAACATGCGTGCTTGTAGCAATCCAGAGAAAAATATATGTAATTAAATCAAATCTGGATCGTTACGCCAACCAAAGGTTGACTCACGATGACGAGTTTTCTACCTTTGTTAACAGTCTCATAGCTAAAGTAGCATAATTATCAATATTCCTTTTCAATAAATTCTATGGTTGAACCTTCATAGTCGCCATCATCTGGTTGCAATCTGCCTTTTAAGAATTTTGCTAAGAATTCTTCAGCATTAGCGAAAAATGATAATCTATTTTCAGGACGAGCTAAACCATGCCCTTCGTCGGAATATAACAAGTATAATAATGGAACATTATTCTCCTTTACCTTTGCAGCAATTTGGTCTGATTCTCTCTTATGTATTCTTGGATCATGTGCCCCGTGAACAAGTAATAACGGTTTTTTAATTTTGTCTGCATGAGTTAAAGGTGAAATACTACGCAAATATTCTCTTCCTTCCTCAGTTTCAGGATCACCACCAATCATTCTAACTAGATCAGCCATCCATGGTCGCCAATATGGAGGTATTGTTTCAAAATAAGTAATAAAATTAGCAATGCAAACAATACTAATACCTGCAGCATAAAAATCTGGGGTTTTAGTCAAGCTTGCAAGAGCTGAATAGCCACCATAGCTACCTCCACCTATTACAATTTTATCCTTTTCAGTAATACCTACTTTTACTGACCAATTTGCTGCATCTTCAAGGTCTTCTTGCATTTTGTCATACCACTGAGCATTACCTTCATTTAAGAATTTCTTACCAAAGCCACTAGAGCCACGATAATTAACAGATAATACTGCATAACCTCTATTAGCAAGCCATTGATGGATTCCATCAAAACCATAAATATCACGGGCATTTGGTCCACCATGAACCCATATAATTAATGGTACTGGTTTGGTTGGAATACCCTTACCATTATCAAGCCATCTTGGAACACTTAAATAACTCACCATTTCTAAGCTATCTCTAGCTTTAATAACTATTGGATGCATTTTAGTAAATGGTTTATTTTCTTGTTTGCTATTTGAAGTAAATAGAAATTCAACTTTTTTATTTGCTCTGTCATAAATATAATATTTATAAGGAGAACTGTCTTTAAGATAGACTACCGCCCAAAAATTATCATCATAGGTTCTAGTTAATATTTCTACTTCACCATCTTCTTGGTTGCTTAGGAAATCAAAATCTGCAGTTAGTTCTGAATTAATCATTTGCCATTCTTTACGCAAATAGTTACTTGCGGCAGCTTCAACAATCTTGGTTTGTGGATCATATAGGAAATCACTTAAGTCAGCTTTATCATTTTGATAAATTAATTTGGTATCTTGATTCTCTAAGTTAATTTGTATCAAAGCTGAAGTATCTCTGCCGATACTATTTCCCATATATAAATACTTACCATCAGTAGTTAAATGACTTAAATAAGTAGTCCGCATATCATTATAAGGAATTGTTTTATATAATTTTGGTTTAGTAAAGTCAGCATTTTCAAAGCGATAAATTAATCCCTCTCCTTCCTTATTCATTTTATAACCAATACGAACATTAAAATCATCATCAGCTAAAAACTGAGAATATTCAGCAATATTCTCATAAATTAGCTCAATTTTATTATTGCTTAAATTTACATGATAAATATCAAAATATTCTGACACTCTAGCATTCATGGCAATTAGCAACTCATCAGGATATTTATGGCTGCTTTTCAATACATAAGATTTTACTTTATCCTTAGAGGTAAAATCTTTAACTGCTAAATCATCAATATTAACCGAATAAATTCGCCAATTTTCATCCCCTTTTTGATCCTGCATATATAATATATGTTGATTATCATAACTCCAAAAATATTTCCTAATACCACGAGACTTATCATCAGTTACTACTTTTGCTTTTGACAATTCACCATATGGCGCAACCCAAACATTAAGCACACCATTATTAGGGGCAATATAAGACACATATTTCCCATTAGGGCTCAAACTAACTGCCATATGATCAGGATTACCAAATAACACATTCCGCGGTATTATGGTATCTGTTTGCTGGCTGGTTTTTTGTTTTTCAAGTACTGTATTTCCCACTTGCTCCTCCATCACTTTCTTATTATATAAATATATTGCAAATATAACTAATACTATATACCATTCTTATTCCCCTACCTCTAATCCTAGGTCAATTTCATCCACTATATGTTTCTCAATTTGTGCTTTTTTAATTTCCAACTCAAACCCTTTGAGACGTTTATAAATAGATATTAGTTCAACAATTGTTGGCCAAGATAACACCAGAAACTGAAAAGATTCTGCTACCTTACTAAATGCCCGAATGATTTGCTGCATTATTCCAAGAGTAATAGCACCAGAAATAATAACTGGTGCTAGTGCAATATATGGAACTATTATAGCAAATTGTAAATATGACCATTTCACAACATTAAAATACATATAATGAAAATATAACCGAAAATAATTACGCTTAACATTACTAAATAGTTCATTAATAGTTGTCGGTGCGGCAAGATCTGGATCATCTTCACCAAAAACCAGTTCTTTACGATAAGCTGCTTCTACCTTTTGATTATTGAATTCTAATCTTGGAAGTTTAATTCCAATAACTGCTAGTAAAACAGTACCAAATGCTGCAAAAACTAGTGCAAGCCATACTAAACCCTGATCTACTTTGCCAATCCAAGGAAGTTCAGTAACAACTGCACCAAACCCCGAAAGTAAAGGCAAAAATGCGATAAGCAGCATTATGGAGCGAAAAAACGCTACTCCCAACCCTTCAACAATTCGAGCAAATCTCATAGTGTCTTCCTGAATGCGTTGGGAAGCCCCTTCTACTGTACGAATTAAATGCCAATTTTCTACATAATAATTGTTCATTGCAGTACGCCAGCGAAATACATAATGCGAAACGTAAAACTCCAATAAAACAGCTATAAAAATATAAATACCAGCAATTTTTGCAAAAGATAAACATTGCATAAGAAAATCATTGAATGATATAGTGTTAGGCTTAGCTAGTGCTTCTTGTACAATATTGTAAAAAGTACCAAACCACTCATTAATGGATACATCAAGCTGTACTTTAAACCAAGTTACTCCTAGAATAATTACTGCTCCAAGCCAAGACCAGTAGAACCATTCCCTACGATTAAAAAAACTACTAAACATGAACTACCCTATATTTTAAAATTAAAAATCAACGTAGGGAATTATATCAATCCCACTAAACAAGTAAATGTGTTTTTGCCGTGATACTATTATCTGTAAAAAGGTAGTTTTCCTCATCATGTCCCCTTAATTTATTCTATAAAACTGCACTTATAATAATCAAAAAAAGCCATATTTCCAGCTATTTTTTCACTTGACTAAAAAAATAATTCCTATACAATCCATTCTTGTGGATAGTGAGTTACTACCATAAGGATCTGAAAAGTCCTTCAAAAAACTGGTTCGTGCACGAATACCATTAACAGTGCACTCCTCGGTTTAGTGAAACAATTTAGAAAAATGCTAGGTTGTATTTATGGTCGGGGAGATTTTAGCGTATGTTCAAGGTTTCTAACCTAAAGGCTATAATAGCTGTTGTTTTTTGCAGTCTTTTCAGCTCCCCGATCACTAGAAATAGTTATTTAGGGAAATATCTTTAAAGTGTTATATTTTATTAGTGATCAAATAATAGATGGTCTTACAGATTTTTCTGAGAAAGACCACTTATATTATTTAAATTATGTTGGGAGTAATGACAAAAATGACCGTAAGGAAGTTACAACAATCCCCGATAAAGTTGTAACTAAACAAATTACTCCCAGCGCTACAATAAAATCAAATCTGGATCGCACGCGCAAGTCTAAAGATTGCTCAGGATGACGGGTTGGGATCATCACACCGATAAATCGGCTCATGATGACACTAAAGAACTGTGACTCGTCATATATGGACGCTATGATAAAATCAAGTAGAAAAAATAAAAAAATATAAGTCTAAGGAATAATATAGAAGCTG
>JABSSF010000007.1:0-1551 GCA_013214485.1 Rickettsiaceae bacterium
TAACAAATATTTATAGCCTTTCTTAGGTACTGAAATTTTAACATTTTTATTATGTAATTTTTTCAATGCTTCTATTATTAAATTTAAATTTTGAATAGAGTGACTTATTATAATGCTTTCTGCTGGGATTTTATTTTGATAAAATTGTAATAAAAATGATTCTAGTACAGTATTAATATTCTCTTCTTTAATATGGTCTGGGAAATAGCTAGTGCTACCACAATTTTGGCCAACTCTATAAAGTGATAATTCTATAATAAATAAGCCATTTAACTGATTAATAGCAATTACATCAAGATTATTAATATTTTTTGCAGCTATCCCAGATTTAAGTTGAATATGACTCAAAGCTTTAATTCGATCTCTTATTTCAGCTGCCTGCTCAAATTTCGTTTCAAGGCTTAATTTTTCCATTTGCTCAGATAGGTTTTTCTGTAACTCTTTATTTTTACCAGTTAAAAAATCTTTTACTTGCAAAGCTAATTGCTGATAATCCTCTTTAGAAATCTTATTAACACATGGAGCATAACATCTTTTGATTTCATATTGCAAACATGGTCTAGTTCGAGAATTAAAATAATTATCACTGCATGATCTAAGCTTAAATATTTTTTGTAATTCAGTTAAAGTAATTTCTACTTGTTTTGCTGAAGTAAAGGGGCCAAAGAAGCTACCTTTACTTAAATCACTTCCTCGATATTTTAATAATTGAGGATATTGGTGATCTTCTCTAAGCTTAATAAAGGGGAATGATTTGTCATCCTTTAATAATATATTGAATTTTGGTTTAAATTTTTTGATTAATTTTGCTTCTAATAACAAAGCTGAGGGTTCTGAATCAGTAATGTTGTAATCAATATTATGCGTTAAAGAAATCATCATTTCATTTTTGGTTGATAGCTCCAAGGTGTATTGACTTAAACGTTTATATAAATTCTTAGCTTTACCAATATAAATTACTCGCTTTTCTTGATCTAACATACGATATATACCAGGTAATTTTGGCGTGTTATCTAGCTGTGATTTGACGAGTTTTTTACCTGTTAGTATTGAAGTCATTAGTTCTTAAATTTTATTTATCTACTGGATCATAACCACCATTTGCAAATGGTTGGCACCTAACTATTCTTTTGATCGTTAGCCAACTTCCTTTTATTGCACCATATTTAGTTACCGCTTCTTTAGCATAATTAGAACAGCTAGGGGTAAAACGACAATGCTGTCCTACCCAGGGTGATAAAAAATACTGGTAAATTTTAATTAAAAATAGAATAAATTTTGTCATAATTTACAATTAATCTTATTAATTATTTAACGACCTATATAATAACATATAATTTTCTAGGACTATAGTCAAATAAGTTGAAGAAGGGAAAGAAGCGTCATTGCGACTCGACTTGTCGACGTGGTAATCCAGGTTTGATTATATTACATATATTTTTTGCAGGATTGTCACGAACATAAATGTTTTCACAATGACAAATCCCAGCTCTTTAAAATGCGAACCAGCGGATAAGAAATCTAGGGGATTCTAGTATAAAATAGGGGATA
>JABSSF010000007.1:1561-33624 GCA_013214485.1 Rickettsiaceae bacterium
GTTCTAAAAAGTGGAGCTTATTTGCCATAAGTGAGTATTTTTAGGTCATTTTTTACTAGCGAGTGCCATTTTATAGGGGAATACACAGATTTCTTATCCGCTGGTTCGCATTTTAAAGGTTTATAGGTTGTTAATTACAAACTGATTTACCTGAGTAGATAATCCTATTTTTAAATTATTGTGCCTTATCAATATTGGTTAAATACCAATTAGGATTAGAGGATAGGGTGCTTTTAGTAAAAGTCCATTCTTCATTCAAGCCTTTGAGTTTATTGGTAATATTTTTACCTATAAATAATACTTTTACAAAAACGTTATTACCAAACATATATATTTCAGAAATTTGTGCAGTAAGCTTGGCCGACTTGCCTTGGCTGAAGCTACCATAATTTATAGCAACGTTACGAAATTGTTCGATATATCTTTTATCAATCAACTCTTCCATTTCATCGTCCTTACCAGAATTAGCAGCGTTAATTATCATTTTAAAAGCAGCTCTAGCACCCTTTAAAAAATTATTAACGTTAAAAGATGGTAGTTTACTAGTAACTTCCATTAACCCTTCCGTTATTTCTTCTTGGTGTTCTTTTACTATTAAATCTTTTAGTTTATTGTTTATCTTTCTCTTGTTATTAAATTTAGGGGTAAGAACTATAGTTTTTTTACCAGTATTACTAACATCCTTTAATTCCCCCATCTCGCCAAAAAATGATTTCCTCTTTGTAGGGTCGTTTTCTGAAGTGCTACCTAGTATCGAAATTAACTTGTTAATGATAAAAAAAGCAATTGCTGCAAATATAATTAGTTCAATAAGCTGTCCAGACATTAAATTACCTATGTTATTTTTTTCAAATATTAATTTTATTTTACCCCGAAAAACTATAAATTTAAAGCTATTTTTAATTATTTGTTTAAATAAGCTATAAAAATGCTAAAAATAACCGCTGATTATTAATTTTTTTTAACTATTTTATTTGAAATATATTAAAAATAAATACTAAATCTTCAGCTGCTTCTTTTAGATAATCAAATCTGCCTGAAGCGCCCATATGACCAAAATCCATATTAGTTTTTAATAAAAGCATATTATCATTAGTACGATAATCATTTATTTTAGCTACCCATTTTGCTGCTTCCCAATAACCAACCCGTGGATCAGAAAGACCAGCAGTTACGAATAAATGGGGATAATCTTGTTTTTTAATGTTATCATATGGGCTATAACCTAACATATACTCAAAATATTCTTTATCTTTTGGATTCCCCCATTCTTTAAACTCTGGTGGAGTAAGTGGTAATGTCTCATCAAGCATAGTATTTATAACATCTACAAAAGGTACATGGGCAATAGCAGCTTTATATAATTCTGGTGTATTATTAATAGCATTACCAATTAATAAGCCGCCAGCACTACCACCCATAATTACTATATTACCTTTTTTAGTATATTTCTTGTTAATTAACTCTTTAGAAACGGCAATAAAGTCATTAAAAGTTCTTTTTTTAGTTAAAAATTTAGCAGCTTTATACCATTCATAACCAAGTTCATTACCACCTCTAACATGGGCTATAGCATAAACAAATCCTTTATTTGCTAGAGATACAGCAGAATTTCTAAATGAAGGTGGAATACCAGTACCATAAGAACCATAACCATATAAATATAAAGGGTTAGAGCCATCTTTTTTAAATAAAGATTTTTTATAAAATATAGTAATTGGTACAGATACGTTATCTGTTTTGGTAAAAATACGTTCAACATTATATTCATCAGGATTAAAGCCGCTAGGGATTTCTTGCTGTTTTAAAATTGCTAAATCTTCAGTATCAAAGTCATAATTATAGGTTGTAGATGGGCGACCAAGTGAGGAATAACTTACTCTAATATCATTTTCTTTAAAATTAGTAGAATAAACATTAGCAGTGTATGCGCTATCGGGAAACTTGATCTTTTTTTCTGATTCATCATTTAAATTTCTTACCTTAATAAGTGGTAAGGCATTATGTTTATAATTTAATAGTAAATAATCTTTAGTTATATCAAATCCAGATAAAAATTTATCATCTTGCTCGTTAATGTAAACTTGCCAATCTTTCTTTTTTTGATACTCATTAACATTTGCCCGTAAGATATGGAAATTCTTAGCTTGTTCATTAGTAATCATATAAAAATATTCACCATTATGATCGATAGAATAAATTATTTTGTCTTTTCTTGGCTTAATTGCGTGTACTTTAAAACTTAAATCATACATATTGATAACATATGATTCACTTTGATCATGTCCTTGTACGGAGATGACGATATATTCCTTACTAGAAGATTTTCCTATAGCAGTATAAAATAAGTCATCTTTTTCTTCAAAAATTAGTAAATCCTCAGATGGGGTTTTATAAGATTTGGAATTAGTACTTAATTCGTGATAATAAACTTTGTTGTGACGCCAATTTTCATCAGTTGGTGTATAAAAGAAACCATTAATCTTTTCGTGCCATACTATGTTACCAATAGTTTCGGGAACTTCATCTGGTAAATATTTTCCAGTATCAATATCAAATACTCTAATTAAGTATCTTTCACTCCCATTAAAATCGACTGAATACGCAATTAATCTATGATCAGGGCTGACAGAAAAACTACCAAGTGCTGTGAATTTTTTATCTTTTGCTAATTTATTTACATCAAGTAAAATTTCTTCCTCAGCGTCCATGCTTCCATGTTTACGACAATAAATAGAATAATCATCTTTTTCAGTGGTTCTAGTATAGTAATAATAATCATCTCTTTTAATATAAGTTGATTGATCGGCAAGCTTTATTCGTCCTTTTAGTTCCTCAAATAATTCGTTCTTTAACTTATTATTTGGAGTAATAAATTCTTCAAAATGTTTATTTTCAGATTTTAAATAGTCTAGAATTTCAGAATCATCTACTGATTTTGGCCAATTTTTATCGCGCATCCAAGCATAATCATCAGAAATTTTAGTGTTATGAATTTCAAAATTATGTGGTATTTTTTTAGCTGTAGGTCTCATTTTTTTCTCACTATTGATTGTAAAAGATTGTAAAATAAAAATACTTAGGAAAAGTATAATTCTATACATAAAAATTATTGTGTTTTAAGTTTACTAATAAATTTAGCAAAATCTTGTGCTGTAGAAAACTCTTTATAAACTGATGCAAAACGAATATAAGCTACTGGATCAATTTTTGCAAGTTCTTGCATGATTAAATTACCAATTTTTCTTGTAGAAATTTCCTTTTCACTTCTACTCTCTAATGCTAAAACAATTTTATCAGTAATTTCTGCAATGGTTTCATCAGAAATGTTACGTTTTCTCAAAGCTGTAGTAATAGATTTTTGTACTTTACTAGGGTCAAAAGGTCTTTTTGAACCATTGCGTTTTACTGCTACTAACTTTTTTATTTGAATCGTTTCAAAAGTAGTAAATCTACCACGACATTTTTTGCAATGTCTTCTCCTGCGGATAATTTTACCTTTATCAGTTTCTCGAGAATCTTTAACTGCTGTGTCTGTTTCTTGACAAAATGGACATCTCATAATTTTTTATATGTTAATATAATGGAAATTTACTAGATAATGCTACTGCTTGTTTTAAAATTTCTTGTTCAATAGCAGTTATATCCTCATTAGGATTTTTCAATGCATCAATTATATCTGCAATTAAATTACCAACTATATTAAATTCTGCTTCTTTAAACCCTTTAGTAGTACATGCTGGACTACCAAGACGTACACCAGAAGTAATAAATGGTGAAGTAGTATCAAAAGGCATAGAATTTTTATTAGTAGTAATACCAGCTCTATCTAATGAATCTGCTGCAGCCTTGCCAGTTATTTTATCTTTGCGTAAGTCTAAAAGAACCATATGATTAACAGTACCGTTTGTTAAAATATCATAGCCTCTGTCTTGTAGAGTTTTAGCTAGTTGCTTGGCATTTGAGATTACTTGCTTGATATATTCTTTAAATTCTGGTGCCAAGGCCTCTTTAAAAGCAACAGCTTTACCAGCAATAGCATGCATTAACGGACCTCCTTGCAATCCAGGAAAAACTGCTTTATCAATCTTTTTAGCAATCTCTTCATCATTAGTTAAAATTATTCCACCTCTAGTGCCTCTTAGAGTCTTATGAGTAGTAGAAGTACCAACATGGACATAGGGCATCGGATTTTGATGTTCTCCAGCAGCAATAATCCCTGAAATATGAGCGAAATCTGCTAATAAATAAGCTCCTACTTTATCAGCTATTACTCGAAAACGCTTATAATCAAGAGGTTGAGTATAAGCAGAATAGCCAGCTATAATTAATTTGGGTTTATGTTTAATAGCTAATTGCTCTATTTCATCATAATCAATCAAATAGGTTTCTTTATTAACATTATAAAATACTGGTTTAAACCATTTACCAGATAAATTAGGGCTAGCTCCATGAGTTAAATGACCACCACTATCTAAAGACATACTAAGAATGGTATCTCCAGGAGAAAGCAATGCTAAGTAAACAGCTTGATTTGCCTGTGATCCTGAATGAGGCTGGACATTAGCAAAATTACAGTTAAATAGTTTTTTTACTCTTTCTTTAGCTAAATCTTCTATTTTATCAATTTCTTCGCAGCCATTATAATATCTTTTCTTGGAATAACCTTCAGCGTATTTATTAGTAAAAATTGACCCTTGAGCTTTTAGAACCGCCTGGCTTACAAAATTTTCTGAAGCAATTAATTCGATAGAATTATTTTGCCGAGTAGTTTCTAGCTCTAATATTTTTTGTATTTCGGAATCTACATCCTTTAATGATTTATTGATATGTGTCATCTTATACTTCCTGTTTTGTAAATTGTTATTTTTGTAAATTTCTGATAAAATCCAAAGCAAATTGTAATCCTTTATCATCAATTGAATGAGTAAGGTTTGGAATGATTAGCTTCTGGCATGGAATTTTATATTGGATAAGGTAACTCTCCATATGATTACTTTCCATAGCGTCAACCATATCATCTTCTTGACCATGAATTATACATATTGGAGTTTTTTTGTTAGTTATATTTTTTGGTGGCAATAATCTTCCTGAAAATGCAATAGTTGCAGCATATGGTTCTGTCGCTGTTAAAGTTAAATAAACTCCCATCATAGTTCCTTGGGAAAAACCAAAAATTATAGTATCTTTATTTGTTAAGGATAATTCTTCTTGTTTGTTTTTAATAATTTTTTCAACTAGTTTAGAATTTCTTTCTGTCAATTTCATGATTATATCAGGAGAACGGTCAATAAGACTAAACCATTGTCTACCATAAGGTGCAAGATCATAAGGCTCTATACCATGTGGCGAAATAAAATGATACCCTGGTATAGTATGTTGTAAGAACGGTACTAAACTTATTAAATCATCACCATCAGACCCTACACCATGTAGAAAAACAACTAATCCTGTTGTTTTATCATTTTTAGGTTTAACCTCTGGATATTCTAATATTTTTTGTTCAATCATATATATTTTGTTTTTATTAATTTTAATTATTTTCAACTCTATAATATTGGCAATAATCTTTGATAGGACATTTATTACATAAAGGTTTTCTAGCTTTGCAGATATATCTACCATGTAATATTAGCCAATGATGTGCATATTTCAGCCATTTATTAGAGATAGATATTACTAAATCCTGTTCTACTTGCAAAGGGTTTTTTCCTTTAGATAGCCCAATACGATGTGCTACTCTATAAACATGAGTATCTACTGCCATAGTTGGCCTGCCAAAACCACAATTCAGTATTACATTAGCTGTTTTTCTTCCAATCCCAGGTAAGGCGATTAAGTCTGCAAAATTATCTGGAATTTCTGAGTTATATTTATCTACTAAAATCTGGCAAAGTGCAATAATATTTTTTGCTTTAGAGTTATATAGACCGATAGTTTTTACATATTTTTTTAAATTGTCTTCACCAAGAGCAAGCATTTTTTCTGCTGTATCATATTTTTTAAATAATTCTTTTGTAGCTTTATTAACAGAAATATCAGTAGCTTGAGCAGATAATATAACAGCGACTGCTAAGGTAAATTTATTATTAAATTCTAATTCTGTTTGAGGCTCTTGGTTATTTTTTTGGAAAATTTCAAAAATTTTATTGACTAATTCTCTTTCCATACGTAGCATTTAAACAATTTTATGGTATAATAACAATAATGTATAAAATTACAAGGTTTATCTATGGTAAGTAGCTCTATTAACAAATTTATTGAAAAAGAAATATCTGAAAATAATATTATATTATTTATGAAAGGTAACAGGAATTTTCCTAGATGTGGGTTTTCAGCAATGGTTGTTGGAATTTTGCAAACTTTAGGGGTAAAATTTAAAGATATTGATGTTTTGGAAAGTGAAGAATTACGTCAAGGAATAAAAGATTTTTCGGATTGGCCAACTATTCCACAACTTTATATTAATAAAGAATTTATTGGTGGTTGTGATATTGTACGTGAAATGTATGAAAGTGGCGAGTTGTCAAAATTAATACGTGAAGGTGAAGTACCTGAAAACATTGAGCAAGATAATCCAGCATCAAAAGTAGAGTCAGAAGTAAAATCTGCAGAACATACTACTACTAGACCACCGTCTGCATGATTTATATTATAAAAGGATTAAAGACATGGTTTTAGCAATTGATATTAATAATTTATCAAAGAATTATAGCAGTAGCAGTGGTAGTAAACTAGCTTTAGATCATTTAAATTTAGCAATTCCTCAAGGAACAGTTTTTGGTTTATTAGGCCCTAATGGTGCAGGAAAATCGACATTGATTAATATTATTGCTGGAACTGTTGTTAAAAGTTCAGGCAATGTTAATATTATGGGAGTAAATATTGATGATAGACCCAAATTAGCTAGTTCTTTAATTGGTATAGTGCCACAAGAAATTGTTATTGATAGTTTTTTTTCTTTATATCAATTATTAGAATTTACTGCAGGTTATTATGGTATTAGGCCAAAAAATCGTAAGACTAAAGAGATATTGCAGGCTCTTAGTCTATATGATAAAAGAAATAATAGTGCTCGAGAACTATCTGGTGGTATGCGTAGAAGGGCTTTAATAGCCAAAGCAATGGTACATTCACCAAAAGTATTAATTCTTGATGAACCAACTGCTGGAGTTGATATTGAGTTGCGTGACGAGTTGTTTTTTTATGTAAAAAAACTAAATAAGCAAGGAACTACGATTATAATTACGACACATTACTTAGCAGAAGCAGAAGAATTATGTAGCAATATAGCATTTATAAATCATGGTAAAATAATTAAAACTGGGAAGAAGGATGATTTATTGCAGGAATTAAGTTCTAGACATTTAGAAGTTGAGTTTGAAGAAAAATTAAATAAGGATCGATTAAAATTTAAAGCAAAAAATAAATATGAAATTTTAGGAGAGCATAAAATTCGCTTTGAATTAGCTAATGAAGATAATTGCTTTAACAGTTTAATTAATGATATTAATTCTACGGGTCTTACTATTAAAGATTTACAATCAATACCACAAAATCTTGAAGATGTATTTCATAAGATTGTAAATTAATAATGCAAACCAGCGGATAAAAATCCATCATTATGAGCAGATTCATATTGGCGTGATAATCCTTCAAAGCGTCATCCTTATAAAAGTTCAGAAATTCGGTTCCAAATTTGATTTAATTAAACACATTTAGCACTTATCCGTTGGTTCGCATTATAAGATCCTTATGACCACATATTTTTCATTTTACTGAAAAATCCAGAATCTTCATAATTACTATTATTGTCACCAAGTTCTTTATCCAATTCTTGTAGTAATTCTTTTTGCTTTTTAGTCAGTTTCTTTGGTGTTTGAATATAAGCATGCGCATATAAATTACCACGATTACTTGAGCGAACTTGTGACATACCTTCATCTTTAAGCATAATATGATCCCCAGTTTCAGTACCAGCTGGTACTTTTAACTTAGCTTTTTTACCATCAATAGTAGGTACTTCAACTTCACCCCCTAAAGCTGCTGTAGTAAATTTTAATGGTAATTTACAATGTAAATCACTACCAGCTACT
This sequence comes from Rickettsiaceae bacterium, assembly GCA_013214485.1. Classification (GTDB taxonomy): domain Bacteria; phylum Pseudomonadota; class Alphaproteobacteria; order Rickettsiales; family Rickettsiaceae; genus JABSSF01. Next base: position 9,658 of record JABSSF010000007.1, read on the forward strand.
TTAAAGATATCATGTGGTTTAATATTAACAAAAACATATAAATCACCATTAGAACCACCGCGCATACCAGCTTCACCTTCACCAGCTATACGAATTCTATTTTGATCTTCTATACCAGCTGGAATATTAATGATCAAATTTTTTTGTTTTGTTACCCGACCATTACCGTGGCAAGTTTTACATGGATTTTTAATCATGAAACCAGATCCAGAACATTGAGCGCAAGTTTGCTCTATAGCAAAGAAGCCTTGCTGTATTCGAGTAACTCCTGATCCACCACATACATTACAGTTTACATTAGCATGTTTATCTTTACTACCATGCCCATCACAAGGGCTGCATTTTACTTCCGTAGTAAAATTAATTTTCTTGTCAACACCTTTGAAAGCTTCTTCTAAAGCAATTTCAATGTTATATTTTAAATCAGCTCCTCTGACTTGAGGGGAATTAGGCCTTCTCTGACCACCACCCATAAAATCGTTAAAGAATTCACCAAAAATATCGTTGACATTAGTTGTTCTAAAGCCATGATTTCTATTATGACTGCTGCTACCACCTTGTGCAAAAGCATCGTGACCAAATTGATCATATGCAGCTTTTTTTTGTGGATCTTTTAAGATATCATAGGCTTCACTAATTTCTTTAAATTTTTTCTCAGCATCTTTATTACCAGCGTTACGGTCAGGATGATGTTCTTTAGCTAGTTTTAAATAAGCCTTTTTAATCTCTGACGAAGAAGCTGATTTTGATACTCCAAGTACTTCATAAAAATCTCTTTTTGACATAAAATTAGTTACCTATATCTACTTAAATATGCAAAGCTTTGTAAGTTGGATCCTGTTTTAATTTTTTTCTTAAAGGAACCAGGATCTTCATTCGCTTTAAGTATATTATTTATTATCACTTACATCTTTAAATTCACCATCAACAACTTTAGAGTCTGCGGACTTTGCGTTATCTTGCTCTTGTTTAGAATTTTTAACAGCATCAGCAAACCCTTCTGGCATACCACCTGCCATTCCTTGAGATCCTTCTGCACCATACATTGCTTCGCCTAGTTTCATGCTGGCAGCAGCTAAAGCCTCAGTTCTTTTGTTAATTTCTTCTATATCATCAGAGTCTTTGACTTCTTTTAAATCAGCAATAGCTTTTTCAATAGTTTCTTTATCTTCAGCAGAAATTTTATCACCATGATCCTTTAAGCTCTTCTCAGAAGAATATATTAAAGTATCTGCCTTATTTTTAGTTTCAATTACTTCTTTACGTTTTTTATCTTCATTAGCATGTTTTTCTGCATCTTGAACCATTACTTCTATTTCTTCTTCTTTTAAGCCACCAGATGCTTGGATAGTAACTTTTTGTTCTTTACCACTAGCTTTATCTTTAGCGGAAACATGTACAATACCATTAGCATCAATATCAAAAGTTACTTCAACTTGTGGCATACCTCTAGGTGCTGGTGGAATTCCTTCAAGGTTAAATTGCCCTAGTAATTTATTATTTGATGCAAGTTCCCTTTCTCCTTGGAAAACTCTAATAGTTACTGCATGTTGGTTATCTTCAGCAGTAGAAAATATCTGACTTTTTTTAGTTGGGATAGTTGTATTACGATCAATTAATCTAGTAAATACACCACCAAGTGTTTCAATACCAAGAGATAATGGAGTGACATCTAAAAGTAAAACATCTTTAACATCTCCTTGTAATACACCACCTTGAATAGCCGCTCCACGTGCAACAACTTCATCAGGATTAACTCCTTTATGTGGCTCACGACCAAAGAAATCTTTTACTTTTTCAATTACCTTCGGCATTCTGGTCATACCACCAACTAGAACTACTTCATCAATTTCAGTTGCTTTTAGACCTGCATCTTTTAAGGCTTTTTTACATGGCTCCATGGTTTTATCAATAAGATCCATGACTAAAGATTCTAGCTTAGATCTAGTTAATTTAATATTCATATGTTTAGGGCCACTACTATCTGCAGTAATGTATGGCAAATTAATATCTGTCTGCTGAGTAGAAGAAAGTTCTTTTTTAGCTTTCTCTGCTGCTTCTTTTAATCTTTGTAGTGCTAAAGGATCATTTCTTAAATCAACACCAGATTCTTTATTAAATTCTGCAATTAAGTGATCTAAGATTTTTCTATCGAAATCTTCACCACCAAGAAAAGTATTACCATTAGTAGCTTTAACTTCAAATACTCCATCACCAATTTCAAGAACAGAAACGTCAAAAGTACCACCACCTAAATCATAAATGACAATAGTTTTATTTTCATTTTTATCAAGTCCGTAAGCTAGTGCAGCAGCTGTTGGCTCATTAATAATACGTAGTACCTCAAGACCAGCAATTTTACCAGCATCTTTAGTTGCTTGACGCTGTGCGTCATTAAAATAAGCAGGTACAGTAATTACTGCTTGAGTAACAGTTTCACCTAAATAATTTTCTGCGGATTCTTTCATTTTTTGCAAGATGAAAGCACTAACTTGACTAGGAGAATAATCTTTGCCTCCTGCATTAACCCAAGCATCACCGCTTTCTGATTTAACAATTTTATATGGTACTAATTCTTGATCTTCTTTTACTGTTGGATCAGCAAAATTACGTCCTATTAATCTTTTAATAGCAAATAAAGTATCTTCAGGATTAGTTACTGCTTGTCTTTTTGCAGGATCACCAATTAAAATTTCGTCATTAGAGAATGCTACCATTGAAGGGGTACCCATTACTCCTTCGCTATTTGGTAGAACCTTTGGTTCTTTACCGTCCATAACAGCAACACAAGAATTTGTTGTTCCTAAATCAATACCTATAACTCTACCCATAATATATTACCTCAAATTCAATCTTAATTATATTAAACGTTAAAAATTTTATTTTTTAAAATACAATAATTTGTTATAAGTTTATATAGTGCATAATTTTTTTTTTACAAGAGTTTTAGCAATAAAAAATATAAAATAATTAATAAATCTATGAATATAAAACAAGCGCTGCAATTTGTTTCAGATGAATTACAGGCTATAAGTGCAAATAATGTTTTTTTAGAAGTTAGGATATTACTGTCATATATTTTGCAAAAACCAATAGAATATATATTAAGTCATTATGGTATTGAACTTAGTTATAATCAACAAGAACTATTGGAGCAGTTAGTAACCAGGCGGAAAAATCATGAGCCAATAGCATATATTATAGGTGAAACTGAGTTTTATAGTCGTAGATTTTTTGTTGATCACAACGTATTAATTCCGCGTCCAGACAGCGAAGTTTTAATTGATGCAGTACTAAAATATAATGAAGGACGAAAAGAAGTAAAGATTTTAGATTTAGGTACAGGTAGTGGAATATTAGCTATTACTTTAGCTAAAGAGTTGGATCAAGCTACTATAGTTGCTACAGATATTAGCAATAAGGCGTTAGAAATAGCTAGGAAAAATGCTAAGGCTTTAGAAGTAACAGATAGAACTACTTTTATAAATAGTAATTGGTATGAGAATGTTAGAGTAGGGGAGTTTGATATTATCATCTCAAATCCACCATATATAGCTACAAACGAAGAATCATTAATGGCTAAGGAGACATTGTTATACGAACCAAAGATGGCTCTTTTTGCCAAAAGTGATGGCTTGGCAAATTATCATCAGATAATTAAGGATGCAAAGAAATATCTTAATAGTAACGGACTGGTAGTTCTTGAAATAGGCTTTAAACAAGCAGCAAAAGTTACAGAGATACTAGAAGAGCATGGTTATAAGGTAATAGCAAAAGTTAAAGATTTAGCTGGTCATAGCAGAGTGTTAGTAGCAATCTAGAGAAAATATACTTACTAATCACTTACCGATACAGAAGTTGCTGAAAATTTCACCGATAATTTCATCGACGGTAACTTCCCCTATAATATTACTCATTGCTCTAATGGTCATCCGTATATCTTCTGTAGCTAAAATTAGATCATTATCTAAAGAAAAATTTTCTAAATATTCTAAAGCTAATCTCAAGGAATGACGATGACGCTCCCTAGTAATTAAAGGATCATTGCTTGGGCTCGCTATTTTTTCTGCTAATTTTTCTATCTTATTTAATAATTCTTTTAAACCTAATTGTTTTTTTAAAGATATTTGTAATAAATTTTTATTGTTAATTTTTTTTTCTAAATTATTTATTTTTATATCTATTTTGTTTAATATCAAAATAGTGTTTTTATCAATAAATTCGGCAAACTCAGCAATAGAAGTATCTTCTTTACTAGCATCAAAAATAATTAATTTAATATCAGCTTCTTTAGAGATTTGTTTAGCTCTTTTAATTCCTTCTTGTTCAATAGTGCTATCAGTCTTATCATGAATACCAGCTGTATCTTGTAGAATTATCGGGTAACCACCAATATCAATATGTCCCTCTATGACATCCCTAGTGGTACCTGCAATATCAGAAACTATTGCTAAATCTCGTTGCATTAAGAAATTAAGCAAGCTTGATTTTCCAGCATTTGGCCGACCTAATATTGTTAATTTTAAGCCATTACGCAAGCGTTCCCCACGGCGATTATCATTTAGATGTTCCTTTATATTAGCTTTTAATTCAGCAATAACTGTATTTACCTGATTAAGAACTTCATCAGGGATATCTTCATCAGGGAAATCAATATAAGCTTCAAGTAAGCTAATTAGTTGCAATAATTGTTTTCGCCAACTATCATATAATTTTTCTAAAGCCCCACCCATTTGACGAATCGCTTGTAGGTGTTGTTGTTCTGTTTCAGCTTCTATCAGGTCAGCTAGACCTTCAGCTGCAGTTAAATCAAATTTACCATTTAAAAAGGCTCTTTTAGCAAATTCTCCTGGCTCTGCTAGGCGTAAATTAGGAATTTTTTGTAAGGTTGAATGTAATAAATTATTTACTGCAATACTACCATGACAATGTATTTCAACTATATCTTCACCAGTAAAACTAGATGCTTTAGTAAAATAGACTACCATAGCCTCATCTATTAATTGATCATTTTCTGGATTATAAATCTTGCATAAATACATTGATCTCTGCTGCATTTTAGTGATATCCGTTTTAACTAATAGCTTCAAAGCAGTAATGCTATGCAAACCTGAGAGACGAAAGACATTGATACCTGATTTTCCTTTTCCAGAACATTGTGCAAAAATAGTGTGCATATTAACCTTTAATCCTTGATAGTGATGCTTATTTCCTGTAATATAAAAGATATATACGTATCTATTATTTATTATAAGATTTACAATTAATTTATGAATAAAAATTCAAAAAAACAAAGCAAGAATAATAACAAATCCTGTTCTTTAAGCAAGCTTAATTGTGTAATAGAAGATTATAGTAGCGAGATATTAGATTTAGTTAATGCTGAAAGCAAGGGCGATTTATATGTTAAATTTGTCCAAAAATTTCTAACCTACATACCCATTGATTATAGACCAAAGGATCAAATTTGTTCATTTGGTGATTTTACTGATGAAGCATTTAAATTTTTTCAAAAAAGACCAGAGCTAGCAAGAAAAATAGAAATTAGTCAAACAACATATAAAGGAAGCCCTGCTATTACTATTCTAACTTTATGTGATAATAAACCATTTATAATTGACTCTTTGAATTGTTTAATATCAAGATTAGGCTTGCATACTATTTTTATTTTTCATCCAGTTATACCATCTGTGCGTAGTAATAGAGGAGTTTTAAAGGATATTACTGATAAAGGTGAGGGTGTAAATAGAGAATCGTTGATTTTTATTAAAGCTCATGGAGTGTTTGATAAAAAAACCACTGAATCGATTAAAGAGGAGATCAACAACATTATCAATCTTGTTGATTATACCTATAATTCATGGCAGCCATTACTTAACAAACTTATTAATATTACTACTCATATAATCAATAATAAAGAGATTTATGATGAGCATAATCTCCATGCTGATGAAAATCTAGATTTCCTTAATTGGTTACAAAAAAATAATTTCACTTTTTTAGCAATGTTAGATTATGATGTTGCAACGAAAAAATTATCAGACCAAAAGGGATTACGTCAAGTTTGGCAGAATAATGTTGATGAAATCAAAAAAATAATAGAATTTTCAACAACAGATTATTACTCACAAAGACTAGCAATGTTAGGAAAAATCAATAAGTTATCTCCAGTACATCGTAATACTTTAGTAGATTATATATTAATTAAACATGTTGATATACACGGTAATTACCGCTCAGGAACAATAATATTTGGTCTATATGGTACAGCAATTTATTTTCAATCAATTAAAACAGTACCAATTCTCAGAGGAAAATTAAATTATGTAATAGATAAATCTGGTTTTCCACCAAGTGGTTACTATGCAAAAAAACTAAAAAATATTGTTGAGTCATTACCTAGAGAATTTTTAATTAGAATTGATGAAGAAGATTTACATTGTATGTGTGTGCATATGCTGTCTAGTATGCGCAGTCATAAGCTGAAATTATTTGTTCATACAGATTGGGCAAATTCTTTTGTTAGTGTTGTTATTTTCATGCCACGTGAAAGGCTTAGCCCTGAGGCTTATAAAACCATAACAAATTATTTATCCGAACAATTTGGTTGTAAAATCATTGCTGATGACATTACAGTAGTAGCACAAGATTTTGCTCATTTATTTGTAACATTACCTGTAAAGGATAAGCAAAAATTAACTTCTTCTTTTGAAAAAATGGAAAAAGATTTAATTGAAATTACTACTAATTGGTCAGAAGCTTTGCATGATAAATTGTGTGAAAAATATGGCGAATATGAAGGTAGCCTTATTTTTAAGGATGTAGAATTAATTTTTCCTAATTCTTATATTCATAAATATGATGCAGTAACTACTATAGAAGATATTGATTATTTAAAAAATGCATCACAAGAAAAACGTATCTATTTTAATTTAGTTCAAGAAGATAGCACTCATTTTACTCTAAAAATATATAGTGCTGAAAAATACTTAGCATTATCAGATTTATTACCAGCTATAGAAAATATTGGGTTTTATGCTATTGAAGAAGAAAGTTTCAGCTTTAAGGAAGCCAAAAATATTAAGCGTAGCTGGATTTATGCTTTTAAATTAAGTAGCCCGATTGAAATTACTAATTCATTTACATTGCTTAAAAACAATGTTGAAGAATCATTATATAAAATAAGCCAAGGTTTGCTAACTAGTGATATTCTTAATAAATTATTAGTTCTTGCGGGATTTGGTTGGCGTCGGGTTAAATTATTAAAAGCTTTAGCTAGATATATGCACCAAACTGGCTTTACTTATGGTAAAGGATATGTACAATTAACATTAATAAAACATTATGAATTTGCCGAAAGTTTAGTTGAGTTATTTGAATCACGTTTTGACCCAAAAAATCATTCTAAAAAAAAGGAAGCTAATATTCATAAAACATTGAATAATTATTTAGATTCTGTAGAAAGTAGTGCTGAAGATAAGGTTTTACGAAATCTATATTTAATTATTACAGCGATTAGCCGTACCAATTATTACCAACATGATAACGGAATAATTAAACAATATTTATCATTTAAATTTGATTCGAGTAAAGTTCCAGACTTACCTGTACCAATTCCTTATGCTGAAATATTTGTATATTCTAATGATATGGAAGGTATTCATATCAGAGGTGGTAAGGTTGCAAGAGGTGGCTTGCGTTGGTCTGATCGTAAGGAAGATTATCGCATGGAAGTATTTGGTTTGGTTAAAGCGCAAATGACTAAAAATACGGTTATAGTTCCTGTTGGTTCAAAAGGGATTTTTACTCTTAATTTTGAACAAGATGGTCTTGGTAGGGAAGAATATATGCAAAAAGCAATTAGTAGCTATCAGAATTTTTTACGTGGTCTACTTGATGTTACCGATAATCTTGTTGATGATAAAATTGTTCATCCTGAAAATACAGTAATTTATGATGAGGATGATCCATATTTAGTAGTGGCTGCTGACAAAGGTACAGCAACATTTTCGGATTATGCTAATGAAGTTTCTAAAGAATATAACTTTTGGTTAGGAGATGCTTTTGCTTCTGGCGGTTCTGTTGGCTATGATCATAAGAAAATGGGTATTACCGCAAAAGGAGCTTGGATATCAGTGCAAACTCATTTTATGGCTAGAGGCATAGATATACAAAAAGAACCATTTACTGTAGCTGGTATTGGCGATATGTCTGGTGATGTTTTTGGTAATGGAATGTTATTATCTAAATATATTAAATTAGTAGCAGCATTTAACCATCGGCATATTTTTATTGATCCAAATCCAGATATTGCTAAAAGTTATAAAGAAAGACAGCGTTTATTCAAAGTACCAAGATCTAGCTGGACAGATTATAATTCAAGGTTAATTTCTAAAGGTGGTGGAATTTTTGACCGTAGCAGTAAATCAATTACTATATCTAAGGAGATTCAACAATTACTTGGTATAACTTGTAACACAATTACTCCAGATGAATTAATTAAGACAATTTTAAAAGCTAATGTTGATTTAATTTGGAACGGCGGTATTGGTACTTATATTAAAGCCACTAATGAAAATAATGTTGATATTGGTGATAAGGCTAATGATAATGTGCGTTGTAATGGCAATGACATAAGAGCAAGAGTAATAGGAGAGGGCGGAAATCTTGGTATTTCCCAGCTTGGTCGAATAGAATATGCTTTAAAAGGTGGCAGTATTAATACTGATTTTATTGATAATTCTGCAGGAGTTGATTGTTCCGATCATGAAGTAAATATCAAAATAGCTTTAAACCATGCTTATTTCGCTAAGAAAATTAGTTTAAAGCAACGTAATGAAATTTTAGAAAAAATGACTAAAGAGGTTGAAGATTTAGTATTAGTTGATAATCATAATCAAAACCAAGCAATCAGCATCGCGCAACTCTCACCTATAATGAATATTGATACATTTAGTCAATTAATTAGAGAATTAGAGCAGAAAAAATTACTAGATAGAGAAGTTGAATTTTTACCTGATAAGACTGAACTATCAAGAAGGGCGCTCAGTAAGGAAAGTATGACTCGTCCAGAGCTTTCAGTATTGCTGTCTTATAGTAAAATGTATGTAGATTTTGAATTATCTACAGCTACTTTAATAAAAGATAAGTTTTTTACTGATTACTTATTTAATTATTTCCCAGCAACAATGCAGAAAAAATTTAAGAAAGAAATTGAAAATCATCCATTGCGTCAGGAAATAATTCGTACAGTAATTATTAATAAGATGGTTAACCAGTTAGGTGGACCATTACTTAGTGCAATAAAAAGAGAGACTGGTGGTGCTTTTTGTGACATTACCAGAGCCTATACTACCGTTTGTACTATTTTTGATTTAGATAATTTGTGGGATAGAGTAGATAAACTAGGTGTTAATGTTGATATTAATATCAAAATTGGCATGTATGGTGATTTAAGTAAAATCATGCGCCGAGGCATTAGTTGGTTTGTTAAGAATATAGAATATCCTATTGATATTTCTAGCACTATTAAAGAATATTCAAAACCAACACAGCAATTAGCTAAGATTGTTAGTAAATTCTTAGTTGGTGAGATTAAAGACCGTTATGAAAATATGAAATTAAAATATATTGATGGTGGTGTTGATGAAGATCTAGCTAGTGCGATTTCAACTTTAGAAATATTAGTATCAGCTTTTGATATTATCCATATTGCTAAACAAACTGGGGCAAAAGATACTGATGTGGCAAATTTATATTTTAATATCGGTGATAAATTAAATATTGATTGGTTAAGAAAATTATGTGACTATCAAATTGATGAGTCTTATTGGAATCGTCTATCTATACAATCGCTTAAAGATGATTTATATGATAAACAACGACGTTTAGTTATTAAGATTGTTAAGCAATCATTGAAGAAGAAAATAGATTTAGATAGTTGGTTGACTAACAAAAATCATGTAGCAAATATTTTTACTAATTTTATTCATGATGTGAAATTACAAGAAAATATAAATATTAATATGATAATACTTGCTAATAAAAAATTTGAAATGTTTTTAAGACAATTAAATTGATATGACTTCAAAATTAAAAGAAGCTAGACAACATGCTGGATATACTATACAAGATATTTCTAAGAAATTGAAAATTAGAAAACAATACATAATTGATTTAGAAGAAGAAAATTATGATGCAATACCTGGCAAAGTATATATTGAAGGATATAAAAAAATGTATTATGAGTTTTTAGGTATAAGATCAGAAAAAATTCAGGAAAAAAAGGTTGAAATGGTTAGAATGCTGAATAAAAACAACCATCATAGTAAAAAATATAAAGATTATATAACATATTTTTCAATAATTATGTTAATTTTAGTTATACTAGCTTATAATTTTTTGTTAAGATAACAAACAATATTAAATTTTAAGATTATTAATTATATGGAAATAACAAAAGAACCTTTAGAAAATACATTAAACGAAACTATTGTAACTAAGCAAGCTCTATTAGATCTAATACAAAAAATAGGTGGTGATGTAGATGATATGCTAATTACCATTAAAAATCAGAAAGAAGAAATTGTAAAATTAAAACAAGAAAACCAAAATTTACAGGAAGATAATCAATCAACGTTAAGTCAAATTAAAGAATATATTCAAGAATTAGAAAAAATAAGAAGTCATTATGTCAATAGTAACGATACGTCTAGGGAATAAAGAATTTAAACTGTCTTGTGCCAAGGAAAACAGCTCTCAGTTAATGAATTTATCAGAACACTTAAATAGTGAAATCGATAAAATAAGAAGAGATAACCCTACAGCTTCTTTTGAATTACTATTAGTTATGACAGCACTTAGTCTTCAAGATGAAAAATTAGTAAATTTTCAAAATAGTGGTAATGAAATTTTAGAAAATGTCAAAATGGACTTTCAATATACTTTATCTACTATTGCAAAGGAATTAAAAACAGTTGCAGAAAAACTAGAAAAGTGCTAGATTTAAGTAATAGAGCTACTTGGTTCGTTTAGGTAAAATATTCCTGGGACTATAAGTTTTTCAAGGGATCGGTCATCTATCTTTTGTCGTGGCATTAGATATACTGAACCCACCTGTGCAAAAAGTTCTACAAGTGAACTTTGACCGACGGCTATAGTGGCTCTACAAAATGTTGCTATTACTTAAAATTTAAATAACTATGAAATTATAAAATCTAATTTATGTATAAATCCATTCTAATAAAATCTAGCTTATTAACATTATTAATGGTTACAAGTCTAACTAGCTGTTTGCCAATAGTTTTTACTGGTTCTACGATATCAGCTGTAGAGTTTGCTAAAGATCGTTCTGCAGGAGATACTATTACAGATATGCGTATTTCTACAAATATTAAGGCTAAGCTGGCAAAACATAGTTTTAAAAAATTATATTCTTTGGTAACAGTACAAGTAGTAAATCGTAGAGTATTATTTACAGGAAGTGTATTAGATAAAAAAGAGATTGTAAAAGCAGTTCAAATTGCATGGAACGAGTCTGGAGTAAGGGAAGTAATAAATGAAATAAAAGTTGATCAAAATAGTGATACTTTTGATCTTGGTGAATATACTAGAGATACTATGATTACTAGCCAAATTAAAGCAAAGACTTTGACTAAAAGTGATATAAAATTTGCAAATTATAATATAATTACTATAAAAGGAGTAGTATATATATTTGGTATAGCTAGATCGGAAGAAGAGTTGGAGAAAGTAGCCCGTATTGCTGCTAACACTCACAAGGTAGAAAAAGTAATCAGTCATGTCCAAGTAAAGGTGCCAGCAGCTAAGGAAAAGCCGCATACGGAAGAATTAGAAAGTGATGTTATAATTACTGATGATGAAGTTACTGATGGTTTGGATTTAGATGAAGAACTAAAAGAAGATTGGTGATAATTAATTATTAATTAACTATGTATGGGTATAATAAATTATGGCTATTTACAGTTTTATACTCAAAGCGAATGAAAAATTTGGTTTTTAAAGAAAGAATAACTAGACTAGTATCAAAGCAAAAAAAGTTTAGCATATTTAGTATATGGAAAGGTTTTTTGCTGAAGAGGATTGCTTTAATTTTCAAACTTAAAAAATCTAAGTTTTTATTTGCTTTGGGTATATTATTATGTATTACGACACAAACATCTTGTGGCGGTTATAATAATAAAACTTCTGGAACAACTAAGCTGGTAGGAAAATCTATGCCAGCAAAAATATCTGATGTTACTAAATATAAAGGGCATTATAAATCTGGTAAGAAATATAAGATTAAAGGTAAAACTTATCGTCCTTATAAAAAAATCAATTATTATAATAAAGTTGGTATAGCTTCATGGTATGGTTTCAAAGATGGATTTCATGGTAAAAAGACTGCTAATGGTGACACTTTTAGCAGAAATTGGCTAACAGCGGCACATAAAACTCTTCCTATGCCAAGTTTAGTAAAAGTAACTAATTTAAACAATGGACGCTCAGTAATAGTGATGGTTAATGACCGAGGACCATTTGCTAAAAATAGAGAAATAGATTTATCAGAAAAAGCTGCAAGCATTTTAAAATTCAGAAATAAAGGTATCGCTAAAGTTAGAGTACAATATTTAAATAAAGAAACTAAAGAATTTTTGCGTAATATTGGTTTAAACAGAACGGAAGGAGCAAGGGCTACAAAAATTTTAAATAATAAATGTGGAATTAATTGTCGTCTTAAACTAGTTAACCTTAAACATAATAAAACTAAAAAATCCAAAAGAAGAGTTAGTAGCAGCAAGAAAAGAAAAAAGAATAAACATAAAATTTCCTAATGAGAATCAAAGGGAAGTAATATCAAAAAGTCATATAATATATATTATGGAAAATAAAATCAGCATTACAAAGCAAAAAGCGCTTACGTGATGAGCCTCATATATGGACATCTATATCAAGTCAAGTAGAAAACCCGTCATCCTGAGCCAATCTTTGTTGGCGTGAGGATCCAGATTTGATTATATTACATATTTTTTTTCTCTGGATTGCCGCAAACACAAATGTTCTTGCAATGACGCTATAGCTTACAAGTCATGAATTTACTACTTCTTCATAATTTCCCATAATATCAACAATTAACTCTAATTTCTTTGAACCATCATCACCATCATTCACAGGAACTACTTTATAAAGCACTATGCTTCCTTTATAAGCAGGATAATGTGTTGTATTATTAGGTTCAATATTTTCCATTAACTTATTTACTATATTATATTGTTTATTTATATATTCACTTTTATCTTTATAATATTCATCTTTAACATCATCTAATATTGATTTCGTTACTTTTATATATTCAAATACATTAATTGCTGTTTGCTGTTTTCCATTTTTTAATAAAAACGGTATTAGATCCAAATAAGTTTTTAACTCATTATATTTGTAAATCGTAGAATTATAAGTTTCAGTTGATGCTATAAATGACTTGTCTATTTTATCAAATAATTTCCAATCCTTTGTTTCACGTAGTTTTTTAGCATAATAAGCGCCTTGTTGATTATATGTAGTAGCTAACATCATTTCCCAATTCTCAATATGTTTGTTTGCATTACATAATGCTATTGACTCATCAAATTTTTCCTGTTGATTTAATTTTTTTACAGTTGACTTTAACTCGTCTAAATTATTTATTGAATTTTTATCATTAACAATATTATAACTTTTTATATTTTGGTTATTATCGCATTTATCCATTTCTTGTTTAAACAGTTTTTGTATTTCTACATCGGATAATTTGTTGTTTTTTGTTTTAATACCCAAAATCGAAATAACATCGCATAATTTATTAGATACACTCATAGCTAAAATAGCATTGTTTTTTATGTGTTCATTATAAGTTGTATTCTTAATCTTTAGGTCTTGTTCAATTTGATTCTTTGTTGACTCAAGCAATGAAACAAGCTCTTTTGCTATTTCAAGTTCATTCCTATTGATTGCTGAAACAGCAATCTCATATATAGATACTAAATGACTAATTTTGTAAATTACAAAATCATACAGTCCAAATGCTATATTAAATGATTCATTCATTTTTTTAAAATATGTAAAATATAGTAATGGATTCGTTCTTACCTGATCACTCGGGTTTTTTATATAATCAGCAAAATGATGTCCTAAATGATGATATATAGTAGCAGAAAATCTTACACAATTATTAATATCTTCTGTTGTGCCATATTTTTTTGCTTTATTAAGATTTATTTCAATTTCATCTAAAGCATCATCAAACTTTTTTTCTTCAATTAGTTTTTTTATATTTGTGGTTAATTCCTCTATATTTAACTTATTAGTTTTTATTGGTTTCGCTTTGTTGTATTTTATTGTGAGCAATTCTTTAAATAACTTCTTACAGTCTGATGTTATACATTGATCGGTTGGAAGATCGTCAATGTATTTACAGGCTATTTTTATCAATTTAAGTGCTTTAGTAAGATCACTATTTTTACAAATATTACTTAATGAATATAATTTTTTTATAAAATCGATACGATTTTGTACATTACCAGTAATTTTATATTCTTCTATAAATTTATCATAAGCACTTTCATATTTTTCTGTTTGAGCCAATTTCAAGCCCCAATTACATAAAGATTTAGCTTTAACATTTTTTATAAATATTTCATAAATTGAATTATGGGCTTGTGTTATTTCTAAACTATCTATTATTTTTATTATTTCTTCATAATTATCCTTTTCAATTAGCTTTTCTAGAAATTCTTCTAGTGTCTTTATCACTAATGCTATTGAATTTTGCTCTATAACTGCAGATTTTAAAATTATTTTTATTGTTTCTATTACATTAGCTTTAGCCTGTTTTAGTATTCTAGTATCATTTAAAGAAGGACACTTAACGTAACAATACCAACGTAATTGTAATGATTCAGAATACTTATCCTGGCCTGGTTCTTCTTTTTGACTACATTTATTAGCCTCTATTGTTAACCCATCTAAAGTATTTATTATTCTATTTTCAATAAACTTTTCTCTTTTTTTAAGATCTACATTAACTGGAAACTCATCAAAAGCTTCTAAATATACATTTAAAGCGTTTTTGTAACCTTCTATAGTTCCTAGATTAAAATGATTATCACCTGTCTGTAATTTTGAGTCTATATTTGATAATATCTTTAGTGTTTCAGGGGAATAATTATCAGTAGTTTGAATTGGTTTATCAGTTTTTTTTATCTTGTTCTTATGATGATGTTTATTATGTGTATGTTTATTATATTTATTTTTATGTTTACTTTTACGCTTCTTAGGCATAATTTCCTCCAGTTATTTGTATAGTTAGTAGTTATGTATGATATCCTTAAAGGCAATATAAACAACTTAATAAAAAATTTCTAGTAGAAATATTGATGGATTTACTTAGTTCAGCAAAAAATTATGGTATTATATAGATTATTTAGTTATACTTCCCTTTATTTTTAAAGTATTTTTAAGGAGAATTTGGTGTTACTATCAAAATATTTTCTACCAGTATTAAAAGATAAACCAGCTGAAGCACAAATAGTTTCGCATTCATTGATGCTTAGAAGCGCTATGATCAGGCAACATGCTGCTGGAATTTATAATTGGTTACCTCTTGGTCTAAAAGTACTAAAAAATATTGAAGAAATAGTCCGTCTAAATATGGATGCTGCTGGTTTTACTGAAATTTTAATGCCTTGTGTCCAATCTTCAGAATTATGGAAAGAATCAAAACGTTATGATAGCTACGGTCAGGAAATGCTGCGTTTTAAAGATCGTCATGAACATGAATTGCTTTTTGGCCCTACTAATGAAGAAGTTATTACTGATATTGCTAGGCATTCTATACAATCATATCGTGAATTGCCAAAAATATTATATCAAATACAATGGAAATTTCGTGATGAAATTAGACCTAGATTCGGTGTTATGCGTGGTCGGGAATTTTTAATGAAAGACGCCTACTCTATTGATATTGATAAAGCAAGTGCTCTGAAAACTTATGACCATATTTTAATTACTTATATGAGGACTTTTAAAGATCTTGGTCTAAAAGCTTTGCCATTAAAGGCTGATACTGGAGAAATTGGTGGTGATTTAAGTCATGAATTTCATGTCCTTGCAGATACTGGTGAAAGTACTTTATATTATGATAAAAAATTTGATATTATTGCTGAGAATTTACCTGATGAAATTGCTTCTATCAAAGAAATATATGCAGTTACAGAAGAAAAATATGATGCTAGCACGTGCCCTATTGCTGAAAAAGATTTAGCCGTTCGTAAAGGTATCGAGGTAGGTCATATATTTAATTTTGGTGATAAATATTCTAAAATAATGAATGCAGTAGTTGATAATGGCAAGGGACAATTAGCACCATATCAAATGGGTTCTTATGGTATGGGTATTTCAAGAATTGCTGCGGCTATTATCGAGGTTAATCATGATGATAAAGGCATTATCTGGCCGATTAGTGTTGCTCCTTTTAAAGTAGTTGTTATCAATCTTAATGTTAAAGATGAATTATGTAACAATGTTGCAAGAGCCATTTATAATCAATTTTGTCAGCTTAAGATTGATGTGTTATATGATGATACGAGTGAAAGACCAGGTAGTAAATTTGCTACTAACGATTTAATAGGTACTCCTTGGCAAATTATCGTTGGACCAAAAAAAGTAAAGGACAAAATAGTTGAATTAAAACATCGCGGAAGTGGTGAAGTAGAAGAAGTTGCCCCCGATATAGCCGTGAAAGAAGTAATTGGTAGTTTAAATGTTAAGTAAATTTGCTTTAATAATTTCATCTCGTTATTTTAGAGCTAAGAAAAATGAAAAATTTGTTTCGATTATTTCTGGTATTTCCTTGATAGGTATTACTATCGGTGTTGCTGCATTAATTATCGTGATGTCAGTAATGAATGGGTTTCACATTGAATTTACTAAAAATATTATCGGTCTTAATGGTGATATAATAATTTCTCCTTATGGTAAAATTATTAAAAACTCCAAAGAATTAGAGCAAAAATTAAATAATTATGATTTCGTTAAAAACAAAACTACAATTGCCGTTGGCCAAGCTTTAGCTCTTGGCAGACGAGCTAATAGTGGAGTTTTAATAAAAGGAATTGATATTACTGGCTTGAAACATAAAGAACAAATTTTAGATAATGTCATTGATGGTTCTTTTAGTAATTATGTTGATAATGATGTTGTGGCAATAGGCTCTGGAGTCGCTAAAAATTTAGGTCTTACCGTTGGCTCTACAATAAAAATGATTGCTCCTAACCTAATTTCTACAATGTTTGGTAGTATGCCACGAACAAAGGAATTTACCATAGTTGCAGTATTTCAAAGTGGTATGTATGATTATGACGCAGCTACAGTGCTAATGCCACTTAAAGCAGCACAGAAATTTTTATCTTTGGATGATGGTATTAATTTGATAGAGCTTAATATTGATAATAGTGATTTAGCTACAATACAAGCTAAGGTATTACATCAGGATTTAGTTGAAAATCACGCGGTAAAAATAGCTAGTTGGATGCAATATCATGGTCAATTCTTAAAGGCTTTGGAAGTTGAAAGAACGGCAATGTTTACTATACTTTCACTAATTATATTAGTAGCTGCTTTTAATATTATTTCTAGTTTATTTATGCTTGTTAAAGATAAAACCAAAGATATAGCAATTCTTAGAACTATTGGAGCTTCCACCAGGCAAATTATGGCTATTTTTATGATTAATGGCATGATTATTGGAATTATCGGCACAAGTCTTGGTGTGGCTTTAGGACTGATTATTGCTAAAAATATTGAAAATATTCGTATATTTTTACAAAATATTTCTGGTACAGCTATTTTTGATCCAGCAATTTACTTTTTATATAATTTGCCATCAGTAGTTCAGATAGAGGATGCAATAACGATCACCGCCCTATCCATTATTTTATGTTTCCTAGCTACTATTTACCCAGCTTATAGGGCTGCTAAACTAAATCCAGTTGAGGCAATGCGTTATGAGTGAGAATAAAGCTATATGTAAAGACAAAGAATATGTACTTAAGCTAAACAATATTTGTAAGGATTATTATCAAGGACGTTCAGTTATTGAAGTATTAAAAGATGTGAATTTAACAGTACAAGCTGGAGAAATTATTGCCATTGTTGGTGCATCTGGTAGTGGTAAGTCAACCTTATTACATATTGCAGGACTGCTTGATAAAGCTGATAGTGGCAATATCAGTATTGCTGGAGTTCTTGATAGTAAAATCACTAGTTATAAACATGCTCATGCTATTCGTTTGCAAAATATAGGTTTTGTATATCAATATCATCATTTATTACCAGATTTTACCGCCAGAGAAAATGTCTTAATGCCAATGTTAATTCAAGGCTGTAATATCAAGGAAATGACCGAAAAGGCTGATCATTTATTGGAGGAATTAGGATTAGGTAAAAGGCTTTATAACTTACCTGGAGAACTATCTGGTGGTGAGCAACAACGAGTAGCAATAGCAAGAGCGATGATTAATCAACCAAAAATTATCTTAGCTGACGAGCCAACAGGAAATTTAGACCCTGCTACTGCTGAAGAAGTATTCAAGATGTTTTTAAAGATGGCTAAAGAGCATGGTTCTGCTATTGTAATGGTTACGCATAATATGGAACTTGCCAGCAGAACCGAAAAACAATATAAGCTGGATTATTCTTTACAAGAATTGTAATAACATTTATAAAATTTAGCTTGACATAGAATAAATAATTATGTATTTATCTTTAACTTATACATAATTGTTTTTTATTAAAAGATTAATAAATGAAAAGAGTTTTTTCTTCGATATTATCTATATTATTATTTTTATTTCTTACAAGTTGCGGTCGTGATTTATCAGATGCGACTTATTCACAAAATTCTACATTGAATATTGTACTTAAAGGTAAAGTGTTATCACAAAGAGAAGTAACTGTAAAAGAATATGACAAATTAAGCGATAATTCAGTTGGTATTGTATCTGGTGCTATTGGTGGTACAGCGATAGCTGCTAGCTCAAGTAATAATCCAGCTATGATAGTTGGCGGAGCAGTAGTCGGAGGGTTAACTGGAGCAGTTGTTCAATCTGTACTTGGTACTAATAAAGGTATAGAATATATAGTTCAGGTAGATACTTCTATTTAAAAAATGATTACTACGAAGGTAGTAGTTTTATTAGAAATGCTTTAAATTCAGTACGTACAACAGGAATTGTTACCATTGTACAAGCTAAAAGAAGTAAAAATTCTGCAAAAATAGTAAATGGTCAGAAAGTATTAATAATTCTATCTGAAAAAAGAGCAAGGTTAATTCCTGCTAAATGAATAACAATTTTAAAAAAGCAAAATCTGCTTGCACTAAGTATACTTATTATAGAGCTTCCCCAAATTATAAAAAAACTTTATTAGAGGCTAAAACAGCTGTATTATTACCTCCTAGGAAGCTTGCAAAAATAACTTTAATATTTAATAGGTTTTATAATGTAATTCCACTCTCCTTTAAATGACTCATTTATAATGTTAATTGTATCAAATTCTTCATCAGTTATTTTTGCAAGCTTCCTATTGTTGAAGTGAAATCTCTTGATACATTTGGTAAAGCAACTAAAAAGTATAATTATGAAGATCATCTTGAAAAAACTATAGTTGAAGTACTAATTCCAAAATTAAAGAAAAAAGGATTAAATTTAGAATTCTTATCTAGAAGAAAAATTGGAGAAAATCAATTATCTAGAGCAATATTAGATATTAAGAGTAGTTATAGAAATGTGATAAAAGAATTATATCCAGGAAAGCCTTGGAAAGAAGATAAAGCATTATTTATTAAGCATAAATTAAGAGGTACAACTCCTATTTATGATACATTAAATACTGATTTAGTGGTTATCTTAGATTTTGATGTACAAAGCAAAACCTCTGGAGCCATGACTAGAGATGTTACTTTAGCGGTTTTAAGTGAAATTTTAATAGGAGTACGCTCTAATATAGAACCTGCAGAAATTTTTACAATGAGAATAGCTATTGTACACGCTCCTACTGGCAGGGTATTGTGGGCGCATAATATTTATTAACAATCTGATGTAATTTCAACTACTGTAAATAGTTTTTCAGATGCAGATAAGGTAAATAAGAAAACTCTTAATGCTATATTTGATTCAGCTTTTGAAGACCTCCCTACTATTAGAGTAAGAAAACCTATTTTGAACAACCCAGAAACTCAGCAAAATCAGCAAGAAATAGAAGATAATAAACAGACTACTAAAGAGGAGAAAACAAAAAAATAATAATATTGTAATTTTTTGTAACTGGGTTTGCGAGTTTCACAATAAAAACCCGTTGTAACGAACTGACTTAATGTCGGCTCGGATGTTCAGTTGATTTTATTACATATTTTTTCTCTAGATTGCCACGAGTGCAAGCACTCTCGCAATGATGGTATCAGTTTGTTTAAGTCTTACACCCCGTAACCACCTAAATTAATTTCGTAGGGATACATTAACTCAGGATGGCGAATTTTTGTCCTAAACAGACACACATTAATCACGAATTGATTTACTTGAATAAAGGATTATTTTTCCAATTAAAAAAACAACTAAATTAACCATAGTACCGACAAATACGCCTTTAAATGATAATTCATTAGCATAAAATTGTTCCCATATTACAAATGATATTGCTCCAGATAAACAACTAATTATCATCATCCTCCTAGCTATTGTAATATCAAAAAGAGCAAAGACTAAAGGTACTATAATAATTGGAGCCCAGAACCCTGAAATAAAAATTACTAAATCGACTACTACAGTGAATTTAAGAGCAATAATAATTGCAAAACTACCAATTAATATATTAGAAATCCTAGCAATTTTTAGCATTTTTTGCTGATCTTTTATCTTAAATATAGGATCTAAAAAATCCTTTACTAAAGTCACTGAAGTTACATTTAAATCTGAATCCGCTGTGGACATTACTGCTGCTAGAAAACCAACTACCACAAAACCTTGAATGCCTGTTGGGATGATACTATCAATTAATATTGGTAGTGCTAAGCTTGATTTTTGTTCTGGAAATAAAATATAAGCTATTAAGCCATTTATTGTTATAAAGACTAGAAAAATAGCATAAATCACTGATTTTATATAAATAGCTTTACTTGTTTCCTTAGCATTTTTATTAATAAGTACCCTCTGTATAAAGGGTGGGAATAAATTCATTACCATAAAAGCGAGTGTAGCTGCTATAGTAGTGGTTACTAAGTCATCATTGTTATAAAAAGAAAATTTTTCTTTAGGTACTGAATTGATAAAATTATCAATTCCAATTTGATGAATACCAAAAATAGTAACAACTGGAATAGCAATAATTATGGCAAAAAATTGTAATTGGTTGGTAAATAATACTGAACGAAACCCCCCTATTGTAGTATAAATGATCACTATACCATAACTAAGCACTACTCCCTTTACATAATCTATTTGCAGTATATATTCAAAAATCCTACCACTAACACTAATTTGAGCTGCAACTAAGCCAACAGATACCACGATTGCTGCAAAGCCAGCAATATATCTACCAGCTGAACCATAATATACTGACATAATATCACCAACTGATTCTGCACTGTAATGTTTGATAATTCTTGGAATGATATAAGCCGCTATTAATAAATCAATAGGTATGGCAAAAAATAAGCCATAACTATAGGCAATATTACCTAGAAAAGCTTTCTCTGATATGCCAAAGGTAGTACCACCTCCTATGGAAGATGCAAAAATAGTTGCAATTATAATTAACTTGCTAGTATTTGTATTGCTAGTAAACTTAGCAAAAGATTTAAACTTTGTGTTATCTACTTTGCTGTAATATATACCAGTTAGTAGTAATATCAACAAATAACTAGTTACTATAAAAATATCAATCACTTAAATTAGAACTTCTTTTTTTGTTATGTTGCTTTAGAAATAATAACAATAGTAAGGACGGAATGGTAGCAATTATTGTAATAAAGAAAAAACTTTTCCAGCCAGCATGTGCTACTATATAACCAGAAATTGCAGGTAGCACAGATCTTGATAACCCCATAATTGAAGAAAAGAAAGAATATTGCGTTGCCCTGAATCTTCCCTGACAAAGATATGCTATATATGCTATATAAGCTGCCATGCTCATTCCACCAGTAATACTTTCAAAACCAATGACAACATATAATAAATATAAATTCTTACCATATATATCTTGTACGATAAATAAAGTATGAGCAGCAGCATGTAGAATGGCAAAAATAAGAAGGCCTTGGAATATATCTCTTTTTTTCATAATATGTCCTGCAAGCAATCCCCCTACTATAGCCATTATAGACCCTAATAATTTACCACCAGTAGCAATCTCATGATCGCTATAACCATGATGAATTAAAAACGGGTTAATCATCACGTAAATACAATGATCTGGCAATCGATATAAAATTAAAAAAGCTATAATTAATAAGATAAGCAATACTCCACCTATCGGTTTTAAAATATTCATTACTAAACTTTTTATCCTGCTAATTAAATTTCTTCGACTTCTTGTTTTAATTAATAATTCATTATTAGAATTATTAATTATTAAAGTTGATTTTAAATTTTTTGTTATAAAAATCAATAATATAGAAAATATGATTGTGATTATACTATATAATTGATAAACTTTATTCCAGCCAATATCGCTAGATAAGGATATTCCACCATAACCAGAAATTACCATTCCCAGTCTATAACCCAGTGAATATACTCCTGAAACTGCTCCTTGTAGGTCTCGATCTACCATTTCAATTCTTAATGCCCCAAGTACTGAATCAGTAGCTGAGGCAAAAAAAGAAATGATTATTCCAAGACAAGCAAAATAATAAATATTATTTATTGGGTTTATTTTACTAATAGCATATAGGGTAATAGTTAGCATGATTTGTAATGAGATAATCCAAGCTAAGCGTTTATTAAAATATTTACCAATAATTGGTACTGTTTTAAGATCGAATACTGGTGCCCAGATGAAATTTATTGCATAAGGCAAAGTTATTACAGAAAAAAGACCAATGGTTCTAATATCAATATTTTCTCTACTTAACCAATAATTTAAACTATTACCACTAAATAATAGTGTAAAGCCACTAATAAATCCTAAGAAGCAAATAATAGCATATTTTTTTTTAGTGATCATAAATTAACTTGCAGTTTTTATTTGCGGTGGATGATTTATTATAAAACGCCATAACTTATCCTGTCCGTTACTAATTCCTATACGTGGAGTAGCCTGAAAGTCTACACGATTATTAGAATCAGTAAAATAAAAATCATTATTACTAGTTACATCTATATTATTATGATCCTTATTTATTGCAAGCTGGCGACAAATTTTTCCAGGACCATCAAGCAATTTATTATTTGGTGTATAGATTTGCAGACCTCTAATAAGTACTGCACCTGGTTGATTTTCATTTTCAGTAGTAATATTTAAGCAATGATACATTCCATAGATTAGATAAACATAAGTAAAACCAGCTAAGCCAAACATTATTTTTGAGCGTGGAGTTGCTCTTTTATAAGCGTGAGATGCTGGATCATCATTACCTCGATAAGCTTCAGTTTCAGTAATAATTCCAGTAAAAGAGCCAAAGATTAATTTTTTACCTAATAAATCACGAGCTACATCTACTGTATTACGACTAAAGAATTCTCTACTTAACCCTTGTTGTAACAGCATATTTAATATTTATCTATCAAGTTTTATTAATTACTTGAATCTTATTTAATTAGACTTTATTAGTCAATGAATTTAATGGCCTGTAAAGGGTATTGTTAAATAACGAATGACAATAACAAATCTTGATAAAAAAATATAAACAAAGAGTAAAGAATCATATCAAGA
>JABSSF010000070.1 GCA_013214485.1 Rickettsiaceae bacterium
AAATGAGTCATTTAAAGGAGAGTGGAATTACATTATAAAACCTATTAAATATTAAAGTTATTTTTGCAAGCTTCCTAATAGTACAACATTAAAACAAATAAATCTTGATAAAAATTTTATTACCAATGACAAATTAATAAAACGTCCTAAAGGGAGAGAATATCAAAAACAATTTCATAAAAATGCAAAGGTTTACAGCAAAGGGTTTACAAAATCAGTTGATAAACAACGTGATCCAGTTAAGTTAGAGAATAAGAAAGTCAAAAAAGAAAAAAAGGTAGTGTTACACAAGCTTGATGACATAGAAGAAATGCTCAATGTAATAAAGAGCAATGTGAATGAAACTGATCACGGTACCATTTTTGAAGATGTTCAAGAATTGATTAATACAGTTAAAAAGATTAAAGTAGAGAATAAAGATAAAGATTTGAAAAATTTTGACTTACAAGGAATAGACGAATTTAAAAAGAATTTTAATGAAGTATATGACGATATGCTAAAGCATGACGATTTGAAACAAAAGTTTGGAGGTAAGAACAGTATCAAAGACTGGTTCAATAAAAAATTAGATCAAATAAAAGATATGTGTATAGGGAAATTGGGTGTAACTTTAGATTCAAGAACCAAAGATAAACTTAATTTAATCAGTGATAAACTTAACAAATTCAAACCACCAAAAGGACAGTCAGCTCACTCTACACCTCCTAATCCTAATAAAACACAAGATCAAGGCCATAAATTATGATAATAATGGGCGTGTTGTAAGCCATAAAAGAGCTGGGATTCGCTATTAGCGGGAGTACTCGTACTCGTGGCAACCTAAAAAAAAATATACCTTTTTATACCTTTGTTAACAGTGCCAT
Organism: Rickettsiaceae bacterium; assembly: GCA_013214485.1. GTDB lineage: Bacteria > Pseudomonadota > Alphaproteobacteria > Rickettsiales > Rickettsiaceae > JABSSF01. Next base: position 864 of record JABSSF010000070.1, read on the forward strand.
ATAATCAAATCTGGATCGTCACGTCACCCGCAGGTGACTCACGATGATGGGTTGAGAGATCGTCACGTCGATATGAAATCGGCTCAGAATGACAGTTCCTAGCATTTAATAAAAATTTAAGTTTCAGAATTGTCCGAAACATCTCCCAAATCACCGTCATTAACGTTACTATCACCATCCTCATCTTCTGATGAATCATCTGCAATTAATGAGGCTGATACTACTTTTTCGTTCGCATTTGTTTTAAATAAAATTACGCCACTAGTACTACGCCCAGTAATTCTTACAGAATCTAACTTACATCTAATTAACTTACCATTATTAGTAATTAACATTAAATCATCACTGGAAGTAGCTGGCATAGATGCAACAACATTACCAGTTTTCTTAGCAATAACAATGTTGACAATACCACTACCACCCCTACTAGTAATACGATATTCATAAGCAGAACTTCGCTTGCCATAACCATTTTCAGTTACAGTTAGAATAAATTCCTCTGCTTTTGCCATGTTAATTACTTGTTCCTTACTAAGCTCAATATTAAATTCATCAACATTAAAGTCTTCATCACCAGAACTAATCGCAATCCTCTTATCAACAGGGATTGTCAAATAAGCATCTCTTTCTTGAGCATTACATTTGATCCCTTTTAAGATAGTCATCGAAATAACTTTATCATCTTCTTTAAGTTTCATGCCTCTAACACCGTCAGAAGTTCTACTTTTAAAGACTCTAGCATTACTTACTGGGAAATGTAATGCCTTGCCTAAACGAGTAGCTAATAATACATGATCTTCTTCTTCGCATACCATAGCATTTACTAGACTATCATCTTCATCAAGACGAATAGCAATCTTACCATTTGATTGTATCTTCTGGAAATCAGTTAAACTATTACGACGAATATTACCCTTAGCAGTAGAAAACATAATATATAAATCATTCCATTGTTCCTGATCCTCAGGAGTAGGCATCACATTAGTGATCTTTTCACCATCACCCAGTGGTAAAATATTGACAATCGGACGTCCTTTACTTTGTGGATTACCTAATGGTAATTTATATAATTTTAGACTATATACTTGTCCAATATTTGAGAAGAATAATAATGGCGTATGAGTGCTACCAATAAATACTTGCGTGCTAAAAACTTCATCACGCATCGATAAGCCTGATCTACCCTTACCACCACGTCTTTGCGCTCTATATGTAGCAAGAGGCACTCTTTTGATATAACCACTATGAGTAACGGTCACTACCATTTCTTCACGTTGAATTAAATCTTCAATATCATGATCAAAATCACCTTCAATTATTGGAGTTTTTCTTGGTGTAGCAAATTCTTCTTGTACTTTGATTAATTCACTTTTTAATATTTCTAATAATTTTTCCCGAGAACTTAATATCTCAATATATTCAGTGATTTCCTTAGTTAAATTTTCCAAGTCATTTTCCAGCTTATCTTTTTCCATTGCAGTTAAACGCTGCAACCTCATCTCTAAAATTGCTTTAGCTTGAATTTCAGTTAAATGAATTTCACCATTATCGCTGATAATAGCTTTATCATCAACTAACTTAATTAGATTAATAATTTTAGAGCAATCCCAGGCTTTGCTCATTAATTCTTCTTTTGCTGTTTGGGCATTGCTTGCAGCTCTAATAATTTTAATTACTTCATCAATATTACTAACTGCAATACGCACTCCAAGTAATATATGAGCTTTATCCCTTGCTTTATTAAGCAAAAATATAGTTCTTCTAGTAACAACCTGTTCTCTGAAATTAACAAAACAGGCAATTACTTCTTTGAGGTTCATCACTTTTGGCATACCCTCATCTATGGCAAGCATGATTACGCCAAAACTAGTTTGCAATGGAGTATAAGAATAAAGTTGATTGAGAATCACCTCAGCAACAACATCTTTTTTAACTTCAATAACTACTCTTACACCATCTTTATTAGATTCATCACGCAGGTCACTAATTCCTTCAATTCTTTTATCACGGACTAATTCAGCAATCCTCTCAACTAACTTAGCCTTATTGACCATAAATGGCATTTCAGTAATGATAATTGTCTGACGACCATTTTTGTCTTCGATTTCACACTTACCACGAAAAGCAATACTACCTCGACCAGTAAGATATGCAGAACGAACACCAGATGTACCAAGTACTTCGCCACCAGTTGGAAAATCAGGCCCTTTAACGGCAGACATTAATTCCATTATATCAATATCACTATTATCAACATAAAGTAGGCAAGCATTTATTATTTCACCAAGATTATGTGGTGGAATGTTAGTTGCCATACCAACAGCAATACCACCTGTTCCATTAACAAGTAAATTAGGAAACATTGTTGGCAAAACAGTTGGTTCTTGTTCTGAATCATCATAGTTTGGTTTAAAATCGATAGTATCTTTATCAATATCATCAAGCAACAAGCTAGAAACTTTTGCAAGTCTAGATTCAGTATAACGCATTGCAGCGGGTGAATCACCATCCATTGAGCCAAAATTACCTTGACCATCAACAAGTGGCACCCTAAGAGAAAAATCTTGGGCAAGACGAACTAAAGAATCATAAATTGCAGCATCACTATGTGGATGATATTTACCGATTACATCACCGACAATACGGGCAGATTTCCGATATGGTTTATTAAAATGAAATCCAGATTCATACATTGAGAATAAAATCCGACGATGCACAGGCTTTAAGCCATCTCGTACATCAGGTATTGCCCTACTAACAATTACGCTCATCGCATAATCCATGTAGGAGTTTTTCATCTCCTCTTCAATATTGATTGGTATTAATTCTTTATATTCTGTTTCACTCACAATGCTTAACCTTTGGATTAGTTCTAATAACGTATAAATAATCAAGTAATAGATTACTCTAAATCGCTCTATTTTGCAAGGAATAACAACAGCTAGTTTACTTTAGAATAATTAATTAATAATGTAATCTTTACAGCATCAATTTAGGATAAAAAATCTGTGTATTTTCCCATAAAATTTATAGCTTATAATGTTAGACATCACCGCAAGCAAGCTTTTCTTCTAACACTAGCTGAATTAGCAGAATCTGCAAGATTACCAAGAAAGCTAATTAGCCAAATTGAAACTGGCACAGCTGCTTCTACCCGAATTTCGTATTAATTAAACTGTTATATAGGAAACTTTATAAGGGGTACGCGATTAAAGTAATTATCATATAATTACCAAAATTTGTTTAAAATTTAGTTTTTTGCTTGGAAATATCTTATAAAACAATAAAAATAAATTTTGAAACCAATCGTAGAACCGCTTCAAGATTGGTTTCTACAATATTTTGTCCTGTTTTGCATGACGTTAGGAATGCGAAACTGAGGTATAATGACGGGTTTTCTACTTAATTTTATTGTGGCTTCCACATATGACAAGTTGTTAATTTTTCCTACCATACTCACATTTACCTATTTTGCAGCAAATTAAACAATCAAGCGACAATCTACCAGGGCCGTATAGGATTATTGTCCCGAGTAACACTGCCCAATATAGATGTTCAATTAAATCAAGATAGGTAAATTGAATTACCGCTACCATACAAAGCATTGGAATTGCTGCTAAGCGACTCATAAATCCAATTACTAATAATATTGGTGCAGTTAGTTCCGTAGCAGCTGCCATTAGAGCAGCAATCTCTGGGGGAATGATTGGTACCATATATTCATGCTTAAATAATAGTAATGTAGTATCCCAGCTGCTAAGCTTAGATAAACCAGAATAGAAAAGGATTTTGGCCATCCATACTCGCATAAATAATACCAATAGTGAAAACAAATATTTACTGGCGCAATAGGTAAAACAACAATAAAGTCTGCCTATTATACTAGTTTGTAATTTCCGAACTATTCCCATCAATTATCTCCTTTATTTTACTATTAATAATTCCTAATAAGCCATATAGTTTAACTAATTCATTAACAGAAAACATCAATAAACTTTAATTATCATTTCTTTTGTAACTATAAAATTAAATAAGCGTGGTAATTTTTCTAGAATTTCCTCATTATTATGAGCTTTTTTAAGAATTTCCATTACACTTAAACCTTCTTGAATATTTTTTATAAAGGTGAATTGATCTTTATCAAGCCAAAAAATTTCTACAATATTATTCACTCGGCAAATTAATATATGATGTGATTTTATCGTAAATTGCAAATTACTATCTAATTTTTTTTCTACCATTTCCCTGATTTCCTGTAAGGGAAAAATTGATTCCATAAGAAATATAGAATCATTTAACTGCATATACATATTATTAGTATCTGTAATCTGCACCTTCTCTAAATCACTCATCTCAAGTGGGGTAAGGGTAAACTCAGTTGCTTGCTTACTTAAATGACATAAATATTCTAGCTTTACAAAATCTTTTAGATAAATTAATGATTTTGTCGTAGAGTAATTAGCAATAAATTCTGGAAAATCTTCTGCCCAGTGATCAAGACATAATTTCTGAGGTAAAGTATTTACTTGTTCAATATAAGCTTTAGCAACATTATTCGCACATTCTTCGCCAATTAATTCCCATGTCTTAGAAAAGATAAGTTCTAAGCTCGTAATTAGGCCTGATAATATTGTTTGTCTGTTAATATCAAACCTATCTTCAGCACTAATATCACCTTTATTTTTGACATTTGCTAAAAACTTACCATTACCATCATTAATATTAAAGATTAGGTTAAACATTTGCTCTTGTAATTTTGCTAGATTATCAGACATAATTTTTAATCTTCTTTGTAACAGAAGACAAATAACGTTCAGCTTTTTTTGCTTCTGATATTAATGTTTCTAGAGATGGAATTTTACCATCCCATTCTAACAATGTAGGCTGTGTGCCGAATCGTTTTAATGCTTGATGATATAAGTCCCATACTTCACTTGTTACAAAATCATCATGCGAATCAACATATAGTTTTTTATTATTAGCTAATTGTTTAATTGAATGACCTGCCAAATGAATTTCTTTGACTAAGCCTTTATCGATTTCACTAATATATTCTTGCATGTCCCAACCGTTATTTAAACATGAAACATAAACATTATTTACATCTAATAAAATTTTTGCTCCAGTAGTTTTAGCTAAAATATTTAGAAATTCTGTTTCTTTATAAATAGAATTATTAAATTCTAAATATACTGAAGGATTTTCAATTAAAATTTCGCGCCCCAGATATTCTTGAGCTTTAGTAATATTTTTTTGAAAAACTGCTAATGCTTCATCATTATAGGGGATAGGCAATAATTCTGGTAAGTAATAGCCTTTAACTCTACTCCAAGAAAGGTGATCAGACACTAAAAAAGGATCAAGTTTTGTTATTAATTCTTTAATTTTTTGTAAATGTAATTCGCTTAAACCCTGACTAGAACCAAGGGACATTCCGATCATATGAAGGCTTACTGGATAATGGGCACGTAATTTTAATAATAAATCAACATCAAAAGGGGATAAATAATTCTCACCATGAATTTCAATGAAACCAATATCTGGCTTGGTATTTATAAAATCTTGATAATGTTTATTCTTAAAACTAACTCCTATCTGTGACTTTAGCATAAAAAACCCATTCCTTTTTTACATATTTTGCACTCTTTTTCTACACTATCTAAATAAAGAATGCAAAGTTATTAAAGCCTTCCCTTAAGAATCCTAAGAAATTATATAGCATTGCTAGCAAAAGTATAAAATTAAAGCTTTTTACTTTTTAGTAGATTTTTTATAAAGTAAAGCTTAAAGTAAATTTTGGTTACACAGTAGGTAAAAAATTTTTAGAATTGCAACCAAGATTTACTCCAGGTGTTATATGTGGTCTTGGAGAAACTGAGATAACGCAAGATATTGAGTTAATTAAACCTCTCATTAACAATAAAATTTCTAAAATTAGAGCAGCCGCATATTATTCTATAAGTTTATTAGGACATAAAGATTTGAATATGTTTGTTCAGGGTTTGCAAGATAGTAATAATAAAGTTAGAAATATTTCAGTTTTTGTTCTAAAACCTTATAGATTAGATGTACAAAAAAAGTTGAGTTCATACTAAAAAATAATAGCAATTTAAAATCTAAAAAATCAGCTTTAATCTTATTAAAAGAATACGGTAAATTGGATGCCCTAAAAAATATCTTACGAGCTTTAACTTTGGAGAATGAAGAATTAAAGAGTTTTGCCTGGTCACTACTTAACTCATGGTATGAGTTTTATAACGTTAGACTTTGGATTCTTAATGATTGCGATAAGAATTCCTATCAAGAAATAACAGCTTTGTTAGATATTATTATCGTAAAATGTATCTGTACCGAATGGCGAGGCAAATAATATAAATAAGCTTAAACAATTTGATTTTATAGTTGCTAATCCACCATTTTCATATAAATCATGGCAAAATGGTTGTGACCCTAAACATGATGTTTACAAGCGTTTTGCCTATGGTATTCCACCTGAAGCAAATGGTGATTATGCTTTCTTATTACATATTATAGCTTCATTAAAAGATGATACAGGCAAAGGAGCAGTAATCTTGCCCCATGGAGTATTATTTCGTGGTAATGTTGAAGGAGAAATACGTAAAGAAATTATAACAAAAGGATATATTAAAGGGATTATAGGTCTTCCTGCTAATCTTTTTTATGGTACGGGAATTCCAGCATGTATTATTGTTCTTGATAAAGAATTTGCTAAAAATCGTCAGGAAATACTGATGATTGATGCAAGTAAAGGATTTATTAAAGATGGTAATAAAAATAGATTACGAGCTCAGGATGTTCATAAAATTGTTGATGTATTTAATAATCAAAAAGAAATTAAAGGTTATTCTAGAAGAGTTTCTATAGATGAAATAGTCTCTGATAAGAATAATTACAACTTAAATTTACCAAGATATATTGATAATGATAAGCAAGAAGATATTCATGATTTAACAGCTCATCTGCGAGGAGGAATACCAAAAAGGGATATAGATAATTTAAATAATTATTGGCATATATTTAAAACATTACGCCAAACTATTTTTAAGGAAGATAATGACTCTGAATATGCCATGGTAAAAATTCCAGTGGAAAAAATTCATGAAACTATTATCAATTCTCAAGAATATAGATCTTATACTGATAAAATGATTTATATTTTGTATAAGTGGCAAGCAAAAAATGAGATTAAGCTTAAAGAATTAACAATAGGATCTAGTCTTAAGAAAATTATTTATGAAATATCAGAGGAGTTGTTAAATGATTTCACAGATTTTCCATTAATTGATAAATATGATATTTATCAGTATCTAATGGATTATTGGTCAGAAATTATGCAAGATGATGTAAGTTTAATTGGTGCTTCTGGATGGCAAAAAGCAGCAGAAATTAGTGTTATTCAGGATGAAATAAAAAGTAAAAAATTACAGGAAAATCCTGATATTATTATAGGTAGCGCTAAGAAAGCACAAAAATTTAAAGCTGGTATTGTTCCAGTTAAATTAATTATGGCAAAATATTTTGCTACTGAAGAACAAACTATTAGCAAATTGCAGCAAGAGAAAGAGACTATATTGCAAGATCTTGAAGAATTTTTAGAAGAACATAATAATGAAGAAGGTTTGCTAGCTGAAGTTAAAAATGATAAAGGTAAACTAACTAAAACAGCTTTAACTAGTAGAGTTAATGAAATTAAAAATGACTCTAAATTTACTGAGGATCTTAAAGTACTAAGGCAAGCTCTAGAATTTATTAGTAAAGAGGCTAAGTTTACTGATGAAATAAAAAAACTACAAGTGAAATTAGATTTGCAAATAATTGATTATTCGCAAAAGCTTAGTGAAGATTATATCAAAAAACTAGTAGTAAATGAAAAATGGTTTGCTAAATTAGCCAGTGACTTAATGGGTGAGTTAGAGCGAGTAACATATAATTTAACTAATAGGATTAAGGAATTAGAAGAGCGTTATAAAAAACCTTTACCTGAAATTATTTCTCAGCTAAATGATTTAAATACTCAAGTTGACTCACATCTTAAGAAAATGGGATTAGTGTGGTAAAAGCAAAAATACAGTCAAGATATAAACAAACAGAAATTGGTTTATTACCAGAAGATTGGGAATTAACCAAGATAGGACAAGTATGTTCAATTAAAACAGGAAAGCGTAATACTCAAGATGCTAACAATATAGGTCTATATCCTTTTTTTGTAAGGTCTGCTACTATTGAAAAAATCAATAGTTATTCATTTGATGGGGAGGCTGTTCTAACTCCAGGAGATGGAGCTGTAGGAAAAATATTTCACTATATTAATGGAAAATTTGATTTTCATCAGCGAGTATACATGATAAGTAATTTTACTACAAATATTGATGGTTTTTATTTTTACAAATGTTTTAGCAATAGTTTTTATGATAAAATTATGTCATTGACTGCTAAATCTACGGTAGATTCTGTTCGTATGAATATGATAACAGATATGGAAATACCTATACCACCTTACGCCGAACAAAAAGCTATTGCTAAAGTGCTTTCTGATATTGATAGTTATATAGATAGTTTAAAACAATTAATTCAAAAAAAACAAGATATCAAAACTGCGACTATGCAACAACTACTTACTGGTAAAACAAGATTATATTATAATATATCTTAAATAGAAGAAACTCAAAGTTTTTAGTTTAGAGACAACGCTAAAAAATCTGGATTTTCATTTGTTTTGGGTATATAGTCATTTCGATTGCCAAGTGTATAATTTAAAGGAGTGATCAATAGTTTGTTGTAGTGTATCAAATT